>NZ_CP025550.1 GCF_003614435.1 Mycobacterium paragordonae | reverse complement strand
AAACGTAACTGTCCGCGGGTTTCAAGCGCGCGCCGCAGCGACCCGCGCCGCCAGGTCGGCGGCGTCGGCGGCAGCGGTGTGCCCGCGGCGCTGGGCCGCGCCGCGGGCGGCCGCGGCCGCGGCGGCACGTGCAGCGGTATGGCCGGGCCCGCCCAGTGCGGCGCGGGCGGCCGCCCGCGCGGTGGCGTGTTCGGCGCGGGCGGTGTGTTGGGCGATGATGCGGGCGCGGTCGGCGGCCAGCTGCTGGGCTTCGCGGGCCATGTCGGCGGCCGCGGGCCGCTCATCAAGGTTGTCGGTGCCGTGCCAGGCCAACACCGCCCCCAGCAGGCCGATCGGCTTGTGCGGGCGCGCAGCGATCCAATGCCCTACCCCGATCCAGTCGGTGATGAGCTGGTTGAGATCGCGCGGGGTCCAGCCGTGTGCGGCCGGTGCGGCCAACACCGGTGCCCAGGCCTGTGCGCTGTGCCGGTGCGCCCACGGTGGGGCGTGGGCATCAGCACGCCAGGCCCGAGCCAGCGCCAGCGCGCCCTGGTCCGGAGCCTGGCGGCGCGCAGCGCCGTCTTGCCGGACGCCCGCAGGGCGGCCGGTGCCGGTAGTGACAACTGAAGAACTGGGGGTTTTCTCCTTAAAAGGACCACTACGTGGGTGGGGTGACAGCGCACCAATGCCCTTGGGCAGCAACGGGTTGTCGTGCAGCGCCCACACACTGGCCCAGCCGCGGCGCCGGTCGCCGACCCGCCAGGAGGCAAACCGTTCGGCGCGGGTGCGTTGGCGGCCGCGCAGCACCTCGGTGGCCACCCCCAGCAGCCGTAGCGCGGTGTCGGCGCGTTGTACGGTGCGTACCGAGTAACCGGTGTCGGCGGCCAGGCGCTCGTTGGTGGGCCGGCAGTTGCGCCCGGTGGCGTAATCGGCGTAGACCGCGCGGGCCGCAGCGACAGCACGAACCGCGTTGAGGCTGACCGGGTTACCCGGCATCGCCGGACGTACATCGGTGTCGTAGCGGGCGTGATAGGCCACCGGAACGGTGACCGCCGCCCAGCGCTGCGCACGCCCACTCCAGCACGGCACACCCGCATACGGCGCCTCGCCCAGCTCGAGCACGATAGCCGCAGCGATCGAGCGGCAACTGGCCTCCAACAACGCCTGAGCACGCGGACCCGTACGCGCCACGCCCCGACGCGGCGCGACCGCGGTACACCCCCGATACCTCGGAAGAACCACCGCGGTAACCGGCCAGGCCGGCATCGAAAAATAACTTTCTGAAAACGCACGGCGCGCGTCCTCTAGAACCACAAATGGGTGTGCGCTACCGTGAGACGAGTCGCTCAAGACACGTCCCTTTCGGGGCAACGGGTGCGGACCCGGAACCGAGTTAGCCGCTCGGCTCAAACCCTCCGACAAGGCCCCGCTAAGCGGGGCCTTCGTCATTCAGGCTCAGATCGCACCACTATGGATTTGTCCACATCTGGCCACGGGTCGAACAACGTCGGGCCTGGGTGCGACTCACATCGCCAGCGGCAACACTCCCTCGTCGTGCTTCCCGAGATTCCGGACAAGATCCGGGCGTCCAATCGCCTCGCTCAGAAGGTCGGCGACTAGCTGGGACATAGACAGCCCTGTGTCGGCGGCCTTCGTCTTAACCGCGGCGTATACGTCCTCGGGGAGCCTGGCCGCCATATAGACCCGCGCCCCTTTGTGATGCTGAGCCATGCAACAAACTCTGCCGCAGAAACAGTTTCGTGCCGCGCGACACGCCGATGCTCCCGCCATTTCATCTGGCCACGGCCCTTTGCCGGGTTCGCCCGGCCCGGCAGATGCGTGGATTGATGCGCATCTATCTTTATGCTCGCGGGCATGATCCTTTCCCTGGTCCACACCAAAGGTGGCGTTGGAAAAACCACCACCAGTGTTTTTCTCGCCTGCGCGGCCGCAGCGCAAGGCCACGAAGTGCTGCTGTTGGACGCCGACCCGCAAGGCTCCGCGTCCTCATGGGCTGACCGCGCCGAACACCGAGGAACACCGCTGCCGTTTCCCGTGGTCCCGGTCGCGGCGGCCGACCTCGCCGCGGCCGCCGCGACCGGATCGGGGGGCCTGGTGGTGGTCGATACCCCACCAGGCACCGCCGCCGTGATCGACGCCGCCATCGACGCCGCCGACCTCGTGATCATCCCCAGCGGGGCAGCACCCGCCGACATTGATCGGGTCTGGCCGACACTCGACATGACAACTCACCGCGCGACCGCCATTCTGCTCACTGGCATCGACCTCCGAACAGCGCTCGCCACCGGCGTACCCGAGCACCTGGCCGCCGAAGGCGCGCCAGTCCTTCGCACCGTCATCCGGCGGCGACAAGCCATCACCGAAGCGTTCGGCACACTCCCAACCCGCTTGTGGGACTACACCGATGTCTACGCCGAACTAATCGCCGCCACCCAGGAGCCCCGCGCGTGAGCCGCCGCGACCTGGGCGAGTCATTGATCCGGCGGCCCACCACCGCCCGCCCTGCCGCCCGCGCCGCCGACACCTTCCAAATCCCAGCCGCCGCTCAGCCACCGGCGGGTGCGACACATCGAACAACGGTGACCTATCCGGCCCCATTGCTGTTGGGCCTCAAAACCGCCGCACTCAACAACAGAGGCACGCTAGGCGAACTGGTCCGCGCCGCCATCGCCGCCGCCCTCACAACCCCCGATCGCCTCGCCGCCAAGGCCGCCGCGAATCAACGAGTCACGGGGACACGCACCACCCTGGACCTCCCAGCCGAGCAACACCGACGGCTAAAGGTCCTCGCGGCTGAAAACGGGGTCACCGTGCAGGCCCTCGTTATCGCCGCCATCGCCCACGCGCACCCTGAGCTGATCTGATGCGCCCATCTATCGTGATGCATCATCTATATAGATGCGCGCGCATCTAGATGTGCATCTATGTGTCGGTAACCGCCGCGCGGACCTCGAATGGCCGCGCGGGAACGTTCGGCGTCGGGCTAGGTACCCCTAAGACGAACCGTCATGAACTCCGCGAGGTTCTCAGGGCTTGTTCGACGAGGTCGGCGGCCTCCACGAAATGCTGGTGCTCCCACACCCGCACAGTTATCCATCCAGCGGCGGCGAGGCGGGCGTCGGTGTCCCGATCTCGGGCGACATTGGTGGCCAGCTTTGCGGCCCACCAGTCGGCGTTACGTTTCGGGTGGGTGGCGTGCCATGGACAGCAGTGCCAGAAACAGCCGTCGACGTAGACCGCGACCTTGCGCCGCGGGAACAACAGATCGGCACGTCGCCGTAGACCTGCCAGGGGTGCGCGGTCGACGTAGAAGCGGTGGCCCCGGCGGTGCAGCTCCCGCCGCACCGCGATTTCCGGGGCAGTATCGCGGCGCCGTTGCGCACTGAGCCGCCGCTGGGTGCTCGGCGTAGGGGGCAGAGGAAGTTGGCTAAGCGCGGGAGAAGCGGTGTTTTCGGAGACGGCCCCCGGCGCGGGCTGCAGCGCAACAAACGCGGCGGCGACATCTGACGACGGGATAAGAGGCACGTTGCATTCAGCTCCTTCGTTTTCGGCTCCGCACGACGAAATTCGTCTCTCGATAACCGGGTGAGCCAGCGCATTGACCGTCCAGTTCGACTGTAGAGTCGCAGCGGCGAGCGCGGGAGCGGGAGGAGTTGTGAATGAAGATCATTGACCTGTTTTCCGGTTGCGGCGGGATGACTGCTGGCTTCGTTTCCGCAGGTTATGACCCCATCTTGTCGGTCGAGTGGGATTTGCAGGCAGCGGCGACCTACGCCGCCAACTTCGGGGCCGATCACACCTACTGTGGCGACATCGGCACGCTGCACGACCGCGACGTTCCTCGTGCCGACGTGGTCATCGGTGGACCCCCGTGTCAGGGATTCTCTAACCTCGGTAGCAGAAATGACTCCGATCCTCGGAACAAGTTGTGGCAGGAGTACCTACGGGTAGTGGTGCGCGCCAAACCGAAGATTTTCGTCATCGAGAACGTCGACCGCTTCTTGACCAGTGCCGAGTTCGAGGCCCTGCAAGGGACCGTTGGCGACGGCGCCGCCTTGCAGGACTACAGCCTTTCCTACGGTGTGCTCAACGCCGCCGACTTCGGTGTTTCCCAGCGGCGTAACCGCACCATCGTCATCGGCTCGCGCGTCGGCCTGGTTCATCTACCCGAACCGACACACGCCCGCGGCGGCGCTGGCGGGCTCATACCCTGGCGCACCGTGCGCGACGCCCTCGCCGGCATTCCGGAGGCGACCCGCGATCATGTACTTCCGGATCGTGTGTGGCGCTTCGACGGCAACGATGTACCCGGCCTGTTCACCGGCGACGACCTCCACCTCGGCCGGCGCCCTACTGCGAAGTCGCTGCTGCGCTACGACTGCATTCCCCCGGGCGGCGGCCGCTTCGATCTGCCCGACGAGCTGCTTCCCGATTGCTGGCTCAATAAGCCCACCGGCACCACCGACGTCATGGGGCGCATGCACTGGGACGCACCATCTCTGACGATTCGCACCGAGTTCTTCAAGCCCGAGAAAGGCCAGTACCTCCACCCGCAGTGGGATGCTGACGACCGCACCCGCCGGGTCAACCGGCCGATCACCCACCTTGAGGCCGCCCGACTACAAGGCTTCCCCGACAGCTTCCGCTGGTGCGGCTCCAAGATCGGGATCGCCAAGCAGATCGGCAACGCCGTCCCCGTCGGCCTCGCCCACGCCATCGCAGAGCACCTGAAACCATATCTTGGTGCCCGACGACGGCCCCGACGTGCACGGCATCTGGCGGCCGTGCCGGATGTCGCGTGACCTCGAACCGGTCCTGTCGCAGGACTACCCGGTGGCGGGAGGCAGCCCCACACTCGGTGCCGCGGTGATGGAAGCGGGTAGCCCGGCCGAAGCGTACTTCGCAGAACAGCGGTCCCAGTTCCACGCCGGACTACTACTCGGCGGGACACTGTCGGTCGGCGCCGATGGGATAGCCAGCAACGCCGACCGCAGCAGCCCCCTGAGCCGCAGCATTGCCGCCCACATCGCAGCGGCATTGAAAGTCGAGACCGAACGCGAGCGCGCCGCCGGGCAGACTTCCGGCGGCAAGTTTGAAGAAGCATGCGCAACCTTCCTGGCGGCGGCGTTCAACCAACTCGGGCACCTGCGGCCAGGAGAGTGGTCCATCCACAAGGTCCCGAGCCGCGGCGCAGCCTCCGGCGTAGCACGCTACGAGCAGTACTCACACCTGGTCGACCTCGCCGACGCCGTCGAGAACAACCCGTCACTGGCGGCCATCCTGGGCAACGCCTACGCAATCGCCCCGGACGTCGTCGTCTCCAGGGCGACGGTCAGCGACGACGAAATCAACGCCCACCGGTTCCTCGTCGACGAGACTGTCGCGACCCACGCCTCGCTCCGAACATCAGTGCAACCCAATCCCCTCCTACACGCTGTGGTGTCGTGTAAGTGGACCCTACGAAGCGACCGAGCACAGAACGCCCGCAGCGAAGCTCTCAACCTCATCCGTAACCGCAAAGGTCGTCTACCCCACGTGGTCGTCGTGACCGGCGAACCAACTCCGGTGCGCATCTCGTCGCTGGCACTGGGCACCGGAGACATCGACTGCGTCTACCACTTCGCCCTACCGGAGTTGGTCTCCGCCGTACGCGCCGAAGGCGGCGAGGACACCAAGGAACTGCTTGACATGATGATCCAGGGCAAACGCCTCAAAGACATCGCAGACCTTCCACTGGACCTCGCCGTATGACCCGGCTCGACGCGCACAACGCCAGCGAACAAGCCCCCACAGATAAAATCACGGCTGTGTCTTAATCGGTTGTTATTGCGACACTTTCGCCCATTAGCGGTGACGTGCAGCGATGTTCCCCGCCGCATGTTCCACAACTGTGTTCCAGAACCGCCCAGTCGGTCCGAGGGGATTTGGCACACGTGGGGGCTCCCGCCCGACCCGTGCCGGGTCGGTTGGGTCTGAACCTGTCGTACCCGGCTAGCAGAATCAGGGCATGGACGCTGGGGGCCTTTGGCACGCTTGGCTAGAGCACTACGGCGCTGATTACGCGAGCGATGAGGAACGCCGCGCGGCGTATCGCGATTTCACGGCGAATCTGGCGGCCGCTCACAGAGGCGGCGGACCTCTGCGTGAGCGGGACGACGACCTCTGGTGAGCGCTGTTCTTGGGTATGCCCGCGTCTCGACGGCACACCAGAACCTCGACATGCAGATTAATGCGCTGAAAATGGCGGGTGCTGAACGTATTTGGACTGAGCAGATGTCGGGTGGCCGAGATGATCGGCCGGAGCTGGCCGCGCTCCTGGACTACGCCCGCGCTGGGGACGTGTTGGCGGTGTGGCGACTGGACCGGCTCGGCCGGTCGCTGCCGCACCTGCTGAGCGTGGTTGCCGACCTCGAGGAACGAGGAATCGAGCTGCGCTCGCTGACCGAAACCCTCGACACCGCGACCGCGGGTGGCCGCCTGGTCTTTCATGTTTTCGCCGCGGTGGCCCAGTTCGAGCGGGCGCTGGCGTCGGAGCGGTCGGCGGCCGGGGTGGCGGCCGCGCGTGCGGCCGGGCGGCTGCCTGGACGGCCCAAGCTGCCCGCCGCGACAGTCGATGCCGTGCACCGCCTCGACAAGGGCGGCGCTACACGCTCGAGTATCGCCCGCTCCCTGGGTATCTCACGGTCCAGCGTGTACCGGGTATTGGTGCCGTGATCATAGCCGGCGAGACCTGGGGTTGGGATGGAATGCACCATCTGGCGGCACGTCAGTTCGGTCTGTTCACCGCAGCCCAGGCCCGGCGGGGCGGGCTTTCTAAGTTGGAGCTAGCGCAACGTCTCGCCTGGGGCGAACTGTATGAGGCGTATCGCGGCGTATTCGGGTTCACCGAGAACGACGCCGACATGTTCAGGTTCGAGGACTGGGCAGCCCGATGGCTAGCGCTCAAACCCGCCGCAGACATCGACGCCCGCCGCGCCGCCCCAGATTGCATCCTCAGCCACGAAAGCGCGGCAGTGATCCGCGACTTGGGGACGGTCGTTGCTGACGGTCTCTACCTCACCGGCCCCCGCCCCATCAACAAGACCCCACAGGTGCACACCTATTTGCGTGACATCGGTGCCTGCGGCGTGGAATGGGATGTCTTCGAAGGACTTCCGGTCGCGATGCCGGGGCGTATCGTCGCTGATCTGGCCGACGCTGAGATTGACGGGTCCCATCAAGGAACGGTGATCGCCGACATCATTGAAGACGGATTGCTCACGATGGAAGAAGTCGGCCGCCGCCTCGATCCCTACGCGCACCGGTGGGGGACTTCCGGCGGTGTTGAACTCGCCCAACTATTCACCGCCGCCGCCTGTCGGTCCAAATGATCCACCAGAGCGGCGCTACACGCGCGAGTATCGCTCGTTCCCTTGATATTTCGCGACCCAGTGTGTACCAGGCGTTGGTGGGTTGATGGTCGTCGGTCGGCCCACGTACACCGCGCTCGCCAGTCGCGACGGACGCTGGTGGCTCATCCGCGTCCCCGGCCTCGGCCACAATCCCGAAGATGGCATCTACACACAAGCCCGCAAACTCAGCGACATCGAACCGATGGCACGGGAGCTGATCGCGCTGTGTCTCGAAGTTTCTCAGGACTCCTTCGACGTTCAAGTCGAATTACCGGGCCGAAGTTGAAAGCCGAACAAAAGTCGCACGGCGTTTGTGTTCGTCCGGCCTGTCGTACCGGGCTGGGACAATTCCGGCGATGAAGAAGTCCCACCAGCGGGTGGAGAAAGTGGGGTGTCTAAGTGAACGGCGGCAACGCTTGGCTTAACACCGTTGAACGGTTATGCGCCCAGGGGTTCGACCCTGATGGGCCAGCGACCGGCGGCGCCCAGGTGCAAGTCTTCGACCGCGCCACCAACACCATGGTGTATCGCCAGCCTATCGCCCGCACAGTGCGCCTTGAACCGGCAGAACCGTTGCTGTGGTTCCGCCAAATCATCGGCACCGGACCGGTATTCGACATCGCCGCATGCCTCCCGCGCTCGCTATGCACCGAAGGTGCGACAGTCGAGGGCGAACAGGTCATCTTCCCTCAAAATGCTACGCAGACCAACGAATACGCCGTCATCAGTGCCGCTGACCCCGACCAGATCACAACTCTGGACGCGTGGGACACCTGGAAGCTCACACAAACCAGCGCTGAACAGGAAGAATCACTGGACAACCTCGACACCTGACTCAGCCGCTGCGACCTGCCGCCACGGGCTCCGTGCCCTCCTACGTAACCTCGCGAAGAGGCCCACCAAAACACCCAGACCAAAGCCAACCCCTAAAATCGACCCCGCCCGATGCGCGGCGCGCTTTGGCAATACGATGGCTTCCGCCCGACCCCTGCCGGGTCGGTTGGGTCCGAATCTCGGGCGCAGTTAGTCGCCGCTGGGATACAGAAACTGCACTTCTTCTAGGTACTGCGAACGCTTGATGTCATCGACAATCATGCGTGCCTGGATGCGCAGAGTGTCGATGATCTTGTCGTCAAGCTCCTGCCCAGGATTGTCGTTACGCCACCGTTCGGCCATCAACTCGAATTGCCGGTCATACAACCACGTCATGATGCCCTTCCTTGGAGATACTTTTGCTCCGCCGGATCGTATAGACACGCGCTCTGGGGCGCGTGCGGAAGACAAGGATCGGTACACGCTGGACCGTGAAATACCAAAGGATCGTGAAATACCAAGGGAGCGAATGATACTCGCGCGTATGTAGCGCCGCGCTTGTTCGAGGCGGTGCACGTGCATATCGACACTTTGATGCGCGGTCGACACCCGCGCATAGCCGAGCACACTCATTGGCGGCGCTCGCGCTGAGCGTCGATCACAGCCAGCGCGGCGTCTAGCGCCGCCTGCGGGTCGGCGCTAGCCATGATGGCCTCATGCTCGCTCATGGGAATCTCGTACACCCCGGGCAGCGGGCCGTGCTCAATGGCCGCCTGGATCGCGGCATCCTCCCAGCGCCGATTCTCCCCGGCGGTAAGGCCGCTTAGCGCGCGGTCACGGAGCCGCGAAGCCGCCTCGTCACGAGTGTTCCCCGAAACTGACCACTCAGCGCCGGGATACCTTGCGCGCCAGACACCTTCGTGGTGCGTCACTAGCGGACGAAATACAAAGGCGGTTCCGCGGGCGCGCAAAATGTCGCACAACTCGTTCTTGGCGTCCATGCCCTGATTCTGCTAGCCGGGTACGACAGGTTCAGACCCAACCGACCCGGCACGGGTCGGGCGGGAGCCCCCACGTGTGCCAAATCCCCTCGGACCGACTGGGCGGTTGAAGACGCATGGTTGTGGGCACATTTGGGCGTGGGAACATCGTTGCTCCCGAAACGGGTCACTCCGAACGGCCATATCGCAGATCGGTCAGCTTGATTTGCGCCCCTGGGAACAACTGCTCCAGGAACGGGCGCACCCGCTCGGCGGCGTCGGCACCTTCGAGGATCGACGCCGCGGTGGTCGTCCCGTCCCACCAGTGCCACGGCCCGTTTCGTTTGAACTTGAACCCGAACGGCGGCGGAACCTCCACCTCGGTGCGCAGGCGAGCAAAGGTGTGGGCTGCACCGACGACAAACGACCAGTCGTAGCCGCCGAAAGTCACGGCTCCATCCGGGTCGGCTAGGTGTAACAACTCCTGCGGCAACTCAACCCGAGCCCGACACGTCGATGACGGGACAGGTTTCCGTGTCCGCGCCTCGGCGCGGAAGTGCCCGTTGCGGCCGGGCTCGTCCGGTCCGGGTTCCGAACGGTTCGGATGCACCACCCATTGTCGCTGGCCTGCCATCGTGCGACTTTCCTTTCTTTAGGGCTAGAGCCCGTATGTCTTTCACTGCTGCCACCACGGGCTAACGGTGAGGAGTTGCCAGCCCTTTGGCGACCAGTAGAGGGTTAATGCAGCAGCAGACGGTGCCAGCACATCGCCGCTCGTCCGGGTCTTTTCATGAAGCCATCCCTTGATCGCGTCCCGCCACGTTGTCATCACAACGTTCTCCTTACATGTTGCGACTAGAGACCAAGGGGTTGGCGTTGGCTCCACCACGGGTTCAGGGTGATGAGGTCCCAGCCGCCCGGGCCGTAGTAGAGGCCTTGCCCGGCCGGTACGCCGGTGATGTCGGCGACCGACAGCACCGGGGTGCGGGTGGTGTGGTAGGTGTAGCCGGGCTGACCTCTGGTGGTGGAAAAGTGCGGACGCCCCGACATGCTGGTGCTCAAGCTTTTCCCGGGTTCGTTCACCGAGACGGTCATGCGGTCGTAGTCGCCGCTCATTTTCGACAGCATGTCGGCGGTGGAGCGGTCGTTCATGCCGGCCAGGATCAGTTTCTCGGGGAACAAGGTCAGGAAGCCTTCGGCGGCGTGTCCCCAACGGGCGCGGGCCTGGGAAAGGTCTTGGAAGGCCACCACCAGATGCAAACCCTGGCCGCCGGCCTCAGAAACAACGTTGGGCAGCGGAATTGGGGCGGTGTTGGCGGCCTCATCCAACACGAATGTCACCGGCGCGGTTTGGGTTTCGGTGCCGAGGTCGACGGCTTGACGGCGGTGGTATTGCGCCAGCCGCACCGATTCGAGGAATCCCGCGATCAGCGGAGCGTAGTCGCGTTGTCGGTCCACCGGTGCGGTGATGTACACCGTGTCAGTCGATCTGACGAACGAGTGCACATCGAAATTCGGGCTGATCCCTGAACGCAGCGCGGCACTGGAAGTGTAGATGTTCATGATCCGGCCCAGCGTCGAGGCGATGGACTCACGTTCTCGATCCGGCACCGACAACAGCGAATCCAGCAGGGTGGCCGCGATCGTCGCGCCGTCGTCGCCGTCCTGGCCGGCCACGATGAAGATGGCTTCGCATTCCGGGCCGGCCGCGGTCGGGTTCATCGACCACCGCGCCAGGGCCGCCAAATCGCCTTCACGAGTGGACAACCGGGCGGCGTAAAGCAGCACCGACAGCCAGGTTTCGGCCCGATCGGTCCAGTGATCACCCTGGTGGCCAGCACCGGCACCGGCGCGGGCCGGGCCGGTCAACCGGGCCGCCACCGAGCGGGCGCTGTCCCAGTCGCTGACATCGCACAACGGGTTCCACCGCAAACCGATCACCCCGGCCGGCACCGTCGTGCCGCCCGGATCGAACAACCAGCATTTCCCGCGCACACTGCGCGCCACATGCGTAGCGGCCAAAACCTCGGCCTTCATCGACGTGGACACCACCGCACCCGGCGCGAACGCCACACTCGGCATGATCACCGACTGGGTTTTGCCCGAACCGGGCGGGCCGATCACCAATGCCGCACCCCGCGCAGAGGCCGCCACCACCGCGCCCCGAGCGTTGACGCCGAAATAACCACCCGCCACCGCCGGCACCACCGCCGCCGCGTCAGGTGTCTGAGGCCGCGGTGGTGGCGGCGGCGGTGCCGAAGTCGTTGGGGCGGTACGCATGCGCGCCGCCGGCCGGTGAGCTGGCGGTACGACAGCGGTCGTGTTCGGACGGTTGCGTTGGCTGGCGTGCTGTTTTTGACCGTAAAAGCCACCCACATAGGCCAGGGCGGGCAAGAAATAGGCACCCGAGGACGCCACGGTGGCTGAGGCGAACAACACCCAATGCCCAGAAGCGAAGCGTTTACCGTGCTGGGCCTCGCCCCAGCCGACCGCCGCGGCGGCCGCGGTCATCACCACAATCAGCATGGCCGCCGCGCCGTGCTGGCGGGTGCCGATCAACGCGAAGGCCCCCAGCCAGGTGCCGGTGGTGATGCCCCACCAATACCCTCCACCGGAATTGAGTGGGATGCCGCCGGGTAAACCTTGCTGATGGTGTGGCCCCCACACCGGTGGCTGATTCGCCATCGCGCTTACCCGAAAAGGGTTTCGACGTCGGGGCGGGCTGTCCCGGTAACACTTTTGCACATCGGGTCATAGCGCCACTCATACGGCGGCCACCCGAACTCGCGAGCGTAGCGGTTCAGCTCGTCCAGCTCGGAGGGCTTGTGCTGCCAGCCCGGACCCGCCGCGGCGACCAATGTGGCCGGCCAGCGCCGCGACCCATCCCCCACGATCTCGACCTTCCACTGCGCCGCTTTGACCCGTCCCGCGCCCGGATGCCCATGCCCCAACACCTGCTCGGCCCGGCCGGCGAACGCCTGGGTGAGCCGCCAGTAATGCGCGGGCATCGACGCGTAGATCATCACCACGAACCACGCCCCGACAGCCAGGCCCGCGCCCCCGACGAAGACCAGCCCGCGCGCGCCCGGGTTCGATTGGCGCCCGATCAGCATCAGCACCGCAACGAACACCGCCGCCGCCACCACTATCGCCGCCGCGGAGACCGGAATCTTGGGGATCGCCCGCGTGCCGCGCTCGGCGTGCCAGCGCGACACGTTCACCGCGGCCAGCACGCACCACAACCCGGCCACCACCCCCGCGGCCAGGACCACGATCGCAAACCACCCCATCAAATTGATGTGGAAATGCCCTGTCCCATAGCCGACGCCGGCGGCCGACGACCCCTGCCCGAACGGATCACCGCCATAGGCGCCGCCGCCATGCCCACCGCCGTAGCCGGTACGGGTGTCCTCGGTGGTCAGCCCGTACGGGGCCAGCTTGGCGTACAAACTGTTGCGGTTGACCCATGCTCCCCACCCGATCACCACCACCAAAATCGCGATCCACGGCCACGGGTTCTCCTCCCCAGCATCATCCTTGCTGGCGGCATTGCGATTAGCGCTCATCTGCGGCTTGCCCCTTTTCTTCGTTCACGTGAGCCGAGGCGGTCTCGGTCTCTGCCCCTTTGAGGTACCGGCGCTCGATCGCAATGTGCGTCGCGCACCGGATCATCCGGGCACCACCTAATGACCCATTCGGCCCGGTATTCACGACAACTAGGTAGGTCACGGTTCGATAACAGTTCCTGTTGCTGGTCCGATGGCGACAACCCTTTCTTTGCCTCTGCGCCCCCACCACACCGAGGTATATGCCTGGCAGAACGGATCATCCGGTCACCACGAGGGCAGTGGCGCGCCGGTTGATTGTGCAACCGGGCACCGACAACCCGGATGCGTCGGCTCAGCGGCCCCGGTCCTGGTCGCGGTCGCGCGCCTGCGCCCGGGCACGTTCGGCGGCGCGCTCATGCGCGGCGGCCAGCGCTTGGGCGCGGCGCTGCTCCAGGCTGGGCGGCTTGGGTTCAAGGGATAGTTCCAATACCGGCGGCTCGGGCAGCGTCCCACCAGAGCCGCCGTGCGACCCGCCGGCACCCGTTCCAGGTTGGGGTGGGGTCGCGCCCTCATCCGCGCCACGGTGAGCGGCGTCGGCGTCACCGCCGTGATCGTCTCGGCCGTCACGTGAACCAGCGCGCTGCTCGGCCTCGTCGCGTTGCCCGCGTTGGGCGCTGGCGTGATCGGCGGCGGGCTCGCCGTGTTCATGTCCGGCGTCGCGTAGTTGGTCGCTGACCTGGTTCCAGCCATAGGCCTTGCCCAGTTGGCTGCCTTTGAACCAGATCGGTTCGGCAGCGCCGCGGTCGTTACCTCGGTCTTGCCCGGGTTCGGGGGTGCGGCTGTAGGAGATGCCCGAGACGCGTCCGGTGCTGGCTTGGTTGAGCTTGACCGCCACACCGGCCGCGCGTAGTTCCTCGATGCCGCCGCCCTCATCCAGGACGCCGCTGATGGTGGTGCGCAGCCAGTCCCGGTCGGGCTGTGGTGCGCCGCGCTGGGTTTGTTCACGATCGCCGCGGGTGCGCCCCGATCCACGCCCGGCGCGCCCGGCGGCGTTGGTCAAGCCGTGTTCGGTTTCGAGTTCACGGCAGATCGCCGCGACACGGCGGTAGTCGTGACTGGTGGACATCCGGGTGCCCTCGAACCCGTCTTTGCTGATGGTCAGGTGAATGTGGTGGCGGTCGTGGCGGGTGGCTTCCCACATGCCTTTACTGGCGCCGAAGCGGTCCACGAATTTCTCCGCGACTTGTCGCCATTCCCGATCCGAGAGCACCCGATCAGACTCGGGGTTGGCCAACGCGACCCGATACACCCCGCGATCGGTCTTATCGTGCTGGTGGGCGTCGACGAACCGTTGCATGCGGTGCGCCCGGATTCGCCAGTCCCGGTCGGGGATGTTGCCGGCGACCTTGCGGGGATTGACATGTTCATCGGCGCGGCCCGGGCCGTGATCGTAGGCCAACGCCCGCGCCGCCGAGCGACCGTGGGTGATCTTAGCGATCATCGGCGAGCCTTGGGGTTACCGCCGTGAGTGATCAGTGAGTCCAACGCCGCCCACACCGCTGCGCCGGCGGCCTCGATCCGCCGCCCCAAACCCTCACCGCCGCCGTCACTGTTGGGGGGCCAGTCGGCGGTGAGGGCCTCGGTTTGGGAGATCAAGCCCAGCACCCGACCGCATACCTGGCGGGCGTCGATCGTGACCGCGGTCGGTGGGCGTGCCACCGCGAGACCGTACAAACCGGCCAGCCCGTCGCGCACCCAATTGGCCACCGACGCGAACCCCGCCGCCTGCGCGGCCACCGCCCACAGTCGCGCGGTGTCGGGGTCGGTGGTCACCCGCACCAACCGCCACCCCTCCTCATCGGCCGCGCTCCGGCCCGCTGCACCGCCCGCACCGTGACAGCCGATGGGCGGCGACGCCATGATGCGCACCCCCGCCGATGCCGCCGTGATGCGGTCCAACACCACCGCTAACCGGCCCGCCAACGCGCCGCACTGCGCACCGCTCAGCGCCCCGCCCGCCGCGGGCAACAACCGGTTCAACCCGTAGCCCGCCGTGCGCACGTCCTCGACTGCCTGCGCGGGTGGCGCCGGCATCAAAACCCGCGCCCCCTCACCGTCCACCGCGACCGCCGCGGCGCGGCGCGCCAACACCGGCAACGACACCCCTTCCCCTGCTGCCGATGCGCACAACGCCGTGTGCGCTGCCGCAGGCAGCCACACCGACACACTCACCCGAGCCGAAACGGCCAACACGTAAGTGGCTCCGTTCTGTGGTTACTCCCGAACGTAGTGAGGGAGCAAATCTCCGACGACCGCAGGGAGGAGGACAAGTCGCTGCTGTATCACAGCAGCATAACTTGCTACACCGACACCACCGGGCCTCTCACCGCCCGTGATGCCGGGCTGGTGTCGCGCCGCAAGGCGCGCACCGCCCACCTCCTCCGCCCGCGGCGGTGTCGGTGCCGTGGCGGGGCGCAGAGGCTCCGCCGGGGATCGCCGCGACGTGCCCGCCAGGGCACGGCGGCATCCCCGGCGGAGAAGCGCCCCGCCACGGGTCGCGCCCTCGGGCGCGACCACACCCCGCAAGGGGTGTCTCGGGTTGGGGTTTTTCCGGGCCGAACAGGGCCGGAAAAACCCCAACCCGGAAGCCAACGGCAGCACCCGGCGGGTTGTCGCCGGTCCCCGCTACAGTCGGGGCGGCAACACCGAACCCACATCCGCGCGGCGATCGACGCGGCGGCCCGACAGAGAAACTTCCGAAGGCGGCGATGACCGATCCCACCGAACGCGCCCGCATCCTGGCCGCGCTCGCCGAACAGCAAGCCCAACAACGCCAGCACCACGTCACCGAACTCGCCGACCTTTACACCCGCATCACCGAACTGCGGGCCGAACTGAAAACCGCCGAACAGACCTACCGTGCGGCCTACCGGCGCGCCACCGGTACCGGCCTGCTCACCGGACCCCAACTACGCACCCTCGGCCTACCCCCCATCGACGCGCGCCGCCGACCAAAAACCACCGGGAAACCAACGCCGACCACCCCCGCTCAGCAGTCCCAAAAACTCCAACACGGGTAGTTGCTCGGGCCGTTCCGAAGTCGGTTCCGTAAACAACCCCCCACCCAACACGCCCCCCAGGGGGGCTAGTTCGGGGGCGGCCCTTGGACGGAGAGCGCGACTTACTGCGTCGGTGGGCGCTTGCGTGTTGTAGAGGGTTGTCCGGTGCGTGGGCGGGTTTCGGCGAGTTGGGCGCGGTAGGTTTCGGCGGTTTCGCGGGCCAGGGTCAGGGCTTGGTTGAGCGCGGCCGCGCGGTCATCGGCCGTGCGTTGCACCTGGGCGAGTTGTTCGGCGTGAGCTGCGCGCAGGGCCTCACGTTCGGCGCGGGCCTCACCGCGGAGCTGTTCGAGCTCGCCGCGCAGCGCGCCCACCGCCTCCCGGTCGGCTTGTGCGGCGCGCCCGGCGGCCTCAGCCTCAGCGGTCAAGGTGGCCAGTTGCAGCCGCAGAGCCGCGGCGTCAGCAGCGGCCTGGCGCACCGATTCCCGGGCGGCGTCCAGCTCGGCGTGCAGCTGCTGACGTGTCTGGTCAAGCTCACCGCGCAACTGCTCAGCGGTAAGACGTTCCCGCGCGGCCTGCTCCTGGGCGCCCTGCTGGGCAGCACGCGCGGCCGCGGCATCGAGCTGAGCGGTGTTGGCCTCCTCCTGGGCCTGCTGTAGCTCGGCGTCACGCTCGTCGAGCTGGCGGCGATGGTCGGCGCGGGCGCGGGCCAGTTCCTCGCGTGCCCGCGCCACCACCTCGGCGGCCTCGGCGCGCACTCGCGCGATCTCGGCGTCCGCTTCTTCTGCCCCCCGCGCCGCCTCGGCCACGGCTTCCTCGGCGACCGCGTCAGCCTCGTCACGATCACGCTCGGCGCCGGCGGCGCGCTCCTCGGCCAGCCGAGCCGCGCGCTCGGCGCCGGCCACCCGCCGATCAGCCTCGGCGATCTTGCTCAACGCATCCCGGTGGGCGTCTTCGACCTCCGCGCCAGCAGCCTCGACATCACCGGCAGCACGCACACCGTCGAGCACAGCACCCAAGAACTCGCGCAGCTCGCCGACCTTGACCGGAAAGTCCGCCAGCCGCTGCTCCAAAGTGGCCCGCGCCAGCGACACCGGCGCGGCCGCCGCGGCCGCGCCGGTGTCCTGCACGGCCACCGCACCGGCGCGCTGCGCACGCCGTGCCCGCCAGGCACTGGCGCGGTTATGCACCGGCCCGCCCGCGGGATCGGACTGCTCGCAATACAGCGACGGCCGACCGGTAGCCGGGTCCGGGCGACTGGACCGGGCGCACCCCGGGTAGCGGCAACGGTCATCCCCGGTCGGCTCGCCAGCGGCGGCGTTTTCGCTCATACCCCCCACGATACCACTTTCGTCACCACAATTCAAGAGACGTAATACGTAACGTAACGTTAGATACG
>NZ_CP025549.1 GCF_003614435.1 Mycobacterium paragordonae | reverse complement strand
CTACAGCTCCAGCCCGTAGCTTCGATCGCGTTCGTGCTCGCGGGTGCGGTGTAAGTGCTGCTCCACCCAGCGGCGTTGTTCGAGGATGACCTCGAGTTGTTGGTCGCGCCAGGCGCGGTAGGTGCGCTGGCGGGCGTTCAGGGCGTGGGTGCGCCGCACCAGGAGGCCGCGCACGATGTCGGGCAGCTGGCGGGGGTCATTTGAGGCGGCGACGTGATGGGCGCTGTGGGCTTGTTCCTCGCGGTGGGCGATCACGGTGCGCACCAGCCCGACGGCGTCGCTGGTGGTGCCGCGGTGCAGCACATGCATCCCGGGCTGGTCGCGGTGTTCATGGGCGGTCTCGGTGGCTTGGCGTTCGTAGAGGTAGGCGGTGTTGGTGTGCCGGCCGCGGGTCATCGCCACATACAGCAACGCTCGGCTGGCGCGCTCCCCCAATACGGCATGGGTGGTGTCCGCGGTGACGCCTTGCGCCGAGTGCACGGTGACCGCATACCCATGCGTCACCTGCTCGTGCAGGTAGTCCCCAGAAAACGCGGCCCGCGCCCCATCACCGAGCCGCCGCGCGGCGATGCGGTCACCGGCGGGGTCCACGGCCAGGACCTGCCAGCGTTGCCCGTTGCGGACCGGGGCATCCACGCGTCGGGTGTTATCAGCGGCCGCCAGCACGGTGATGTCGGGGGTGTTGCGCCGGGTCAGGATCAGATCCCCCACCGCGAGCTGATGCCCACGCGCCGCGGTGATCGTCGGGGCGGGCGGGGCGTGCGGGTCGCGGGCGTTGAGAGTGTCGTCGTGGAGGCGCTGATTGAGGGCGTCGGCGATCTCGGTGGTGTCACACACCAGCAGCGCATCTTTGCCGGCGGCGATGTCGGCGCGGTACGCCTCGAGGGCATCAGCGGCCATGGCGATCGGGTCCCCGCACCGCAACCGGCCGTGGCCGGCGTACCAGCCCACGGCGCGCCGCACCGGGGCGGGCCCGCCCTCACGTAATGCCAGAGACGCGGCACGCTCACCGGGATCGGACATCCGCCACACCTGCGACAACGTCTGGGTCCAGGGCAGATCCACACACAGTTGGGCGAACATCCCCCCACACGCTTTCACCGGGGCCAGTTGGTGGGCATCACCAACCAACACCGTCTTAGCCCCAGCCGCAGTCGTCGCCGCGAGCAGCGCCCGCAACTCGGTAGTGCCGACCATCGCGGCCTCATCGACGATCACCACCGTGCGCTCATTAAGGACCAGGGTTTCGTCACGTAACGCTGTCAACGCGGCGGCGACGGTCATCCCGGTATCCCCAGCGCCTTCGCGGACCGCGACATCGACAGCTTTGCCGGTCGGCGCGATCACCAGCACCCGCTTACCGCTGTGACGGGCGCCGATCCGCAGCGCCCGCATCGAGGTAGTTTTCCCGGCCCCCGCCGGCGCCGAGAGCGGGCAGACAAGCCACGGCAACCAGGCGATGTTGGTCACTGCGCGGGCCTGATCCGCCGACAGCCCCGCCACATCCAGATCCCGCAAACCGTAGAGCTGTCCGCGTTCGTCGCGGGCATCAACCAGCTCAAGCAGCCGGGCCTCGGCGGCCAAAATCTTATCCAGGGTAAACCGCTGCGACCCTTCGCGCTGATGCGCCGCCCGCGGCCCCGAAATCCGCATCCCAAGCTGCTCGACCGTAGCCTCAATCACCTCCCGCGGCGACCGCGGATCACCGTCGATATCGACCGGGAGTTGCGCCCCGATCAGCTCCACCAAGTCCGCCCGCGTCAGCACCGCTTTACCCCGCGCTTCGGCCGCCTCGACCAGCCGGCTGCGCGACCACACCCCCCGCGTCGCTCTGGCTTGGCGGGCCTGGCGCGCCGCCTGGTGCGCGTCACGATCAATCGTCCAGCCGCGCGGATCCTCACGCCACAACCGCCGCAACTCGGCCCACGCCAACTGCTCGGGTTTGCCCGGGCGGGTCGCTTTCTGCGCGGCCGCCAACTGCGCCGGGGTCGGCCCCACCGCCGGATCAATGACGACCAGATTCTTGGCCGCCCACGCCCGCAACGCACTAGCGCGCTGCGACCACGCGGTGATACTTCCCGGGTCGATCGCGGCGACCTCGGCCATCCCGGTGGCGGGGTCGATCGGGGACCATTCCACCCCGATCGCGCGGTGCAACTCCCGGCGCAGCGTCACCTGATAAATCACCCCCGCCGCCCGCGCCTCATGAAACAACGACATGCCATCTAGTGACACCAGTTTCCCGTCCGCGCGGGCTTGGCGGTTGGGCACGATCACATGGGTATGCAGATGCGGATCCCCCGCCCGCGATGTCTCATGCTGATACGCCACCGCCACAATTCCGGGCAGGCGCACCAAGTCCTTGTCTCCGGTGACCGGGTTGTGCACCCGGGTATAGCCGGCATGCTCGGCCAAATACTCCAACGCCTCCGCCAACGCCGCGGTGTGGGCGTTCACCACCGCCTTTTGCGTCACATCATTGGGGTGCAACGCCCGCAACAACGACACACTCTTGGGCGCGCAAAACGTCAAATCAAACCCATGCACCGACCCCTTCCCCAACGCCCGACCACACAGCCCCGACGGCGCCACCCCCTCATCCAGCCACCGCCCCACCACCCCGGTATCCGCCTCACCACCCACGCGTTGCGCATCACTCAACCCCACCAATTCCGCCGCTGTGCGCCCATCACCGGCGCACACCCACACCGGGGTCCGCGTGTCACCCTCGGCGTAGTACTCCCCCAACCCCCCATTCGCACACCGGGCATCCCGCGCAGCCATCCCCACCGCATTGGCCGTGTCGTTGTAATACGCGATCGACCACCGCGACAACTTCGCAATCGTCAACACCCGTAGCCCCCTGCATCACACTCTGGGCCGCCCGCCAAACGGGGAGTCAGAGTGTCTTGACAGGCGGCCACCACCACACCAGCATCGCACACATTTGTGCAAATGTGCCAAGTAGCTTGATGCGGTTAGCGTCATGGGTCGCGGCGGTCAGCGGCGGGGGCGCGATGGTGGTCGCGGCGCGCGTGCTCGACGAGGCCGCTCATGCGGGCGTGGTCGGCGGCGGCGGTCGCGGTGCGCCGGAGTGCGGCGCGGCGGCGTACCGCGGCGAGCTCGGCGAAGGCCGCAGCGCGGCCAGGTCCGGTGGCGGCCATGCGAGCGGCGGTACGCCCGAGCAGGTGGGCGCAGTGGTCGGCGTCGCGGGCCATCTGGCGGGCCGCTCTGGCAGCCTCAGCGTGGACGGCCCGGGCCTCATCGAGGGCGCTGGGTCGGGCCGCCAACGTGTTGTGGGCGCTGTGCCACGCGAGCAGGGTGCCCAGCAGCGCGATCGGTCGGGCCGGTCGGTCGGGAATCCAATGTCCGGTGCCCAGCCAGTCGGCCACTAGCGCGGTCAAATCGTGCGGGGTCCAGCCGTGGCGTGCGGGGGCGGCCAGCATCGCCGCCCAACTGTTGGCGCTGAACATCCGTGCCCACGCTGGGGCGTGCGGATCGGCGCGCCACCGCCCAGCCAGCCGCCGGCCCGCCTCATCGGGTGCTCGGCGGCGCGTAGCGCCGTGATGCCGGGCGCGGTGAGCGCCCGCGCGGGTAGTGATCAGTCGGACAGAACAGGGGGGTGTGGTGGTTACTGGGGACCGTTCCAGGTGGGGTGACAAGCTGTGGACAAGTCGGGTGAGGTGGGCGTTGTCGTGCAGCGCCCACACCGAGGCCCACCCGCGGTGGCGATCGCCCAGGCGCCACGAGGCCATGCGTTCGGTGTAGGTGCGCTGCCGGCCGCGCAGGATCTCGGTGGCCACCCCCAGCAGGCGCAGGCATTCATGGGCGCGTTGGATGGTGCGTTCGTCATAGCCGGTGTCGGCGGCAAGTTGGGTGTTGGTGGGCCGGCAGCCCCGCCCGGTGCGCCAGTCGGCGTAGCGGGCCATAGCCGCGGCAATCACGACCAGGGCGGGTTTGGCGATACCGCCATTGCACATCAACGGCCGCACACGCCCATAGTGCAGGTCGTAGGTCACCGCCACAGTGATGTGCGCCCAACCGGTCGGCCCGGCGCTCCAGCACGGCACCCCGGCGTAAGCCTGATCGTCAAGCTCCAAGCCCACAAAGGCGCTCGGTGTCGGCACGGGCCGACCGGCCAGCCGGCGGCCGCGCCGCATCGCCAGCACCTGCGCGGTCGGGGTGGTGCGGACCATCCCGCGGCGCCGACGCGTCGGACTGCACCCGCGATAGGTCGCAGGGGCCGCGGTGAACGGCCGCGACAATGCCGTTAACGGCGTTCGATGATGACTATCCGACAGATCACGGTGCGCGTCCTCTGGAACCGGATACAGGTATGCGCTACCGTGAGACGAGTCGCTCAAGACACGTCCCTTTCAGGGGCAACGGGTGCGGACCCGGAACCGAGCTGCTAACTCGGTTCAAACCCCCTCGACAAGGCCCCGCCATGCGGGGCCTTCGTCATCTCAGCGAGTCGTCCACACCGCTATGGAATTGTTTCCCATCTGCCCGACTGTGTCGGGCTACGGTGCTCACATCGCCAACGGCAAAACCTCCATCTTTTTGTTAAGTTCGCGCACCAATTCGGGGTGCCCTACGTGAGCGGCAAGAACATCGGCCACGTATTGCCCCATGGGGATCCCCCGGGCTGCGGCTTCTTGTTTGACGATGTCGTAGACGATGCGATCGGGACGCGCCATGATCTGGGCGCGATCGCCTTTGTGTGTGCTGCGCGACTGGGCCATGGTGATGACTGTGCCAGCACGACGGCGGTTACCTGATAACAACACGCCGCAACCCGTGACCTTTTTGTAATGGATTACGCGGCCCTGATGGCGGGACGTTGCCAGCTCCGCTTTCGGTGACCCCTTACCCAGCGACTGTGCCGGGTGTATAGTCACAGGTGCCTGCGGCAATAGCTGCAGGAAGTGAGCCCGAGACCCGGCCGGACGACCGCGGCGCTCGGGCTTCGCGCGTATCTGAGTGTGTTTCAGACCGGCTGGACCGTGACCACAGGTCGGATGTGAGACCGCCAGCGGCCGCCTTTGGCCCAACACCAGGCGAAGGCGTCAGGGATAGCAAGTAGACGCTCTGAGGCCGCTCGCCGATGCTCGTAGCGCACTGTGGCCTCGCAGCCCGCAGCGCGCACAGCGCCGTAGAGCAGTCGGCGATCGGATTGCACGAGGCTCTCGTCCTGGTCCAAGACGATCAATGTCTCGACGTTACTGGTGGCCAGGTCCTCGACAAGCGCAGACAGGCACGCGGCCCGCGCAAGCACCTGGGTGCGGTGTCGCCGGCCCGCGTCATAGACCGTCGCGCGAAGATCGGCGCTGACGAGTGCCTTGGCGATGGTCTCTTTGCGACCGTCCGCCTCGTCCTTCATATGAAGATGGCGCTGTCCGGGCTTGAGAAGCTCCTGAACGACAGCGCGAGCCGACGTCAGATCCTCCCCTAACACGACCGCCGCCACCATCAAATAGTCACGGTGCTTGGTCTCGTCGACGTAGATGTGCCGAGCGGTCACTATGTGCCCCGGACAGCCTGGCGGGTCGCCGTACGGCCTACCCGGATCATCACGGTCAGGTCGAGGTGTGCTGTCCTCACACCGATTGTTGGCGTGAACCAGACCGGTTCACAGGGTCCGCAGGATGATCTGTGTCTACGCCAGCGATGGAACGTGTCGATGCGCATGCCGCAGACGTTAGCGAGCGGGGGTGCAGACGCCCCGTGATCAGCGGACACGCCTCGGGGGTGCGCAGTTCTTACGGCTCAAAGTTGGCAGTGACACGCTCTCGTGCGGACTCCGAGGTAGACGGCGACGGGCACGGCATCAGCGGTAATCACGATTCGCCGTCGGCGTCTCGCTCGCGAAGCGAGTCTGCGGCTTCGGTGAGTCTTTGCCAGATTCGCTTTGAAGTCACGGTAGGCGACGCGGCACTCGTCATCGGTGGTGTAGTCGTCGCCGTATCTGTCCAGCCATGCTGCCTAGTGCTCGGCGGCGTTCATGATTCCCACGGTATGAAGTCCGTCAGAACCGGGCGATCGAACGACGGAGCATCAGCGACCACCGAACCGCGTGCTGCTGAGCCGTCAATCCTTCCTTCTCGGGGATCGTCTCGGCTCCGAAAGCTCCGCCACCTGCGCCTAGGTGATTCCAAAGTGATCATTGTTGTGGGTGGGGCGGTTGTTCTGCCGCCGATTCTGGCTCGGCAGTCTGGTACGCAGTGAGTGTCTGGCTGCTCCAGCCACCGCCGCCCGGACTGATCTCCGATTCCTCCGGCCACAAGGTCACTGCTCGCCCGGAGGCTGCGCGGATCGCGGCCCCGTCCAGCTCCGCTTGAGTTTCGGCCAGCGCGTATTTTGGCCAGGCTGCCACGAACGTCACCGGGCCCTCCGGTGGCAGCGGATACACCCAGAACTTGCCGTCCCACCGCCGGGCACTTCCCCCCGCGCCGGCAGGCATCAGAACCAGGCCATCGGGATCGCCTGGCCCCCAGTGGCCGCCGGTGGTGGCGCCGCGACGTCCGTCGGCGTAGAAAAGACCGAGCCGCAAGGCGTCACCGCTCGATGCTTGTGGGCCGCGCTGCCCGAAACGGCCAAACGGATCGTGCCAGCCTGGCTCGCTGTGGTCGCTGCCGCGCCTGCGGACGTGGGCGGTGAACTCGAACCCGTTCGGGTAGGCGCAAATGCTGCCAATCGACACCGCTACCTCTTCGGTGCGGATCAGCAGTAGCTCGCCAGGCACCGATGCGGGGATCACCGCATCGGGTTGCATCCAAGCGAGTAAAGGCTGTCGCATCGGCTCAGGCGGCGGGGGTTGTGGGATCGAGCTGAAAAAACTCATTTCAATAAACCCTAACTAACCGGCTATTGACTGGACAGTTGTCCCGTTGCCGCGAGGTGCACTGGTTGGGCTAAGCGAGCCAGTGGCACACCGAACTGGCCTGCGAGGCCGCCTCATCGACCCGACGCGCTGGGCCTCCCGGAGTCCACCGGGGCCCGCCCTTTAACCCTTCGGTTTAACGGCACCAGGCGCTGCAGATTTTCCTGCTCGGGCCGTGAGCCCAACCCAGGGGAAGGCTGCACAAATGTATGCATACAAACTTACATGTAATAAAGAATGCATACTATCATGTATGTAATCTGGTAAGCTATCGCGCTATGAATGTTTCCGCAGGTGAGCGCTGCGAAATCGTGGCGGTGGCACTCCAGAAAGGCGGCGTTGGTAAGACGACCACCACGATCAACCTTGGCGCAAATCTCGCCACGATGGGCTTTCGCGTTCTCGTGATCGACATGGATCAGCAGGCCCACAGCACTAAGGGCCTCGGCGTCGAGCTTGGCGCCGACGATGCCTCGATGTATGAGGTATTGCACCCGGACAGGGCGATGCGCGTCCCGCTCGCGAAGGTCATCCGGCCGAGCCAGTTCGGGATCGATGTCGCACCGGGTCATCTCGCGCTCAAGGAGCTTGAGCGCACCGGACTCGGGTCGGGTGGCCAGCTGCGCCTCGCCCGCCAGCTCGACGACATCGACGACTACGACTTCGTGCTCATGGACTGCCCGCCGGCGTTGGGTGAGTTGACCACTGCGGCGCTGGCGGCCGCCGATTACGTCTTGGCGGTCCTCAAGGCCGGGCCCGATGAAGTTGACGGGCTGGTGGAGCTTGGTAACGCGATCCTCGATGTTCAGGAGACGCTCAACCCGGCCGTCGAAATCCGATATGTGCTGCTGACCGATTTCGACGGTAATCCCAAGGCCAGCAAGGATGTTCGCAAGCAGCTGCGAGCCGATTGGGGGGAGTGGGATGCCGGCGGGGCGTATCTGGGCGAGATTCCGCACACCGTGCGAGTGGTCGAGGCCAAGGGCAAGCGCGTACCGGTCCACGTGCACGCCCCCACCAGCACGGCCGCAGTGGCATACCGAGAAGTCGCCGAACGTATCGCGGCAAGGAGGCAAGCAGCATGAACGCGAAGCCCAGCGGTCTACAGCTCGGCTCCACCCGACCCTTGTCCCGCGCGGAGCGGCGGGCCGAGGCCGCCCGAGTCAAAGCCGAAGAAACATCCGCCACGCCGGCGGCAACAGTCAGCCGGTCGGACGATGAGATTCCACCCGCACCGGTGGTCACCCCCGACCAAAGAAATGAGGCGGCCGAGCCGCCGGTGCGGTTAAAGGCGCGGCAGCGCAAGGCGAAAAGCCCGTTCGCAACGCAGCTGCACTCAGGAACGCTGGCACGGCTCGAATGGATCAAGGCCCGCGGCTATGCGATCACCGACACCGTCGACGATGCCATCAACACATACCTCGACGGCGCTGGCATCCCCAGGCCGGACCACAACGACCGCATGCCTTTGTGAATTGAAGGTTGCCATGTCTTTCCTCGTCGCCAATTGTGGTGGACGTGGTGGTGTCGGCTGTCAAGGCCATGCCGCTGTGCGGTCGACCCAAAAGCCGAACCTTGACAACCGACACCACCACGCACAAGCACGGCTAGTACGAGGAAGGGCATGCCGCGAAGGAGCCCAGCAGGGTGTCATGAGGGGAGTTGCCATTGCGAATCCGAAATTCTAGAGACGGCTCTTGGTTCGGGCTAGCAGGATTGGTCAGCGCAACGATTCTCAGTATGTGGAATGTCTGACGAAACCGACCAGCTGTCGCGAAGCGTTTACAAAGGAAAACGGTGCGAGGTACAGCTACCACGGCACGTATTACAGCGGTAAACTTGCTGGTGGAATCGGGTCGGCTCCGCCTTTGAGCAGTGCAGGGGCGAGCATCGACACTGGGTGAAGCAGCACCTCTAGGGAAACCCATGGGCAGCACCGAAATGCTTCCATCACCCGCGCACCTCAGCAAAGAGTTCGCCTTCATGACGAATGCCAATGACAGCCTGTTGCGAGCCACCACCGAACGCCGCGGCTTGGCTGTGCTGCTCTGCGCCGGCGGAGAGATCGACGCGAGCAACGTGAGAACCTGGAGGCAGATCGTGCGCGCGGCCGCGCACGCTACCGCCGCCCCGGGGCCACTCGTCGTCGATACCAGCGGACTGGACTTCATGGCGGTGTGCGCCTTCGGTGTCTTGGTCGAGGCCTCACAACAGTGCCGCGCCCGCGGCATCGAGCTGCGACTGGTCAGCAGCCAACCCATTACGGCCCGCATCATTGCTGCAGCCCGCCTCCAGTCCGAGCTGCCGTTATACCTGCACAAGTCCGCCGCGCTACACCCGCCACCGCGCCGCGGCCTGCCGAACCGTCAACCAAACGGCTGACTATCCCGCGCCTGCCGTCTCGCTGGGCTCCCCGCGCCGAAGCGATCAGCCCACCGCAGTCGCGCGAAGCGCAGATGCCGCGCACCGCCACGAGGAAGCCGGCGGCGTCACCGCCGCGACACGAGCAATTCAAGCCGATTCGAGCAACGCCTCTAACGCCTCCACCCCGCACGCCGCACGCCGCACGCCGCACCGAGCACTCTCAATTAAGCGATTCGCCCTGACGGTTGTGTGACGTGGGTAACATTGAGCCCCGCCCGTTCGCAAGAACAGTGGAACTAAGGAACCGATGCCCGACGATCAGCATCAGGAACGCCGCCGCCCAGGGCAGGACGGTCAATCACCGCTGAGCACCCTGATCCACTTACCCGCACTCGTGGTACTAGACCGAATCCCCGTCGCCGTACTCGCCATTTCCCACGACGGCACCATCCTCTTCACCAACTCAACATTCGCCAGCATGCTGGGATATTCCCTCAAATCGCTGCACACTCTGAAATTTTCCCAGCTCTTTACCACCTTGCCCACAGACCAATCATCCCCCGTGTCCGTCATGCGACTCCACGGCGGCGAACTCGTCGAGTTGGTACACGCCGACGGCTCAACCGTGCGCGCCTGGATGAGCAAGTCGGCGCTGCTGCGCGACGATGATCCCGTTGCTTTAGTCACGTTCCAGGACCTCACCGCACAGCTCTGGCAACAGGACGATTAACTCGGTCGCGTCGTCAAAGTGGCAACTAGGGCGACGCAAGGCCAACCCCGGCGACCTACCTGGCTTCTTTTGCCCGCGTGTTCCCGATAACGAAGGTTTTCGGGACAGCGTGGTGGGTTAGCGGGCTCGCTCGCCAGGGCGACTGTTAACGAAGGGTTGGTTAAGCCTGGCTTGATTCCATTAGTCACGCCACTTCCCGACCAGAACGTTGCTGCTCCAGTCCAACAATGGTGAACAGCCGCTATCCCATCATGCCTCCGCTTCCCACATCCACTTGACGACGCTGTACACCGCGAGCTCGGCCGCCAACGCCACGCTTTAGCCGCCGAGTGACTGAGTCCTCGGCCGGGGGGCCAGGCTGTCCTGTCAGGGTTTCCGACGCAGGACCCGCTGATTAAGAGTCAGCGGGTCCTCGGTACCGGCACCGACCCAGCGGTGATAGGCGTCTAGGTCGACGTTGCTGCCGCACACGATGGTGATGACGTGGCGGTCAGCAAAGCGGTCACGGTCTTCCAGGATCGCCGCGATGCCGAGCGCGGCCGACGGTTCGACAATGAGGCCAGCGTCCTTCAGAAGTACCCGCATACCGGCGATGATCGATGCTTCCTGGACCAAGACGGCGTCGTCGCCGACCAGGAGGAGGTCGTCGAGGACCTCCGGAATTGGACACCGGCCGGCGACAGCATCTGCGATGGTGTCAACCGAGTCGGTGGTGACAACGCGCCGCTGACGCCACGAACGTGTCATCGCCGGTGCGCCGGCCGGCTGAACACAGATCACCTCGACATCGGGCGCGAGGGCCTTCATCACATGCCCGATGCCGGTAGCCAGCGCTCCACCCCCGAGAGCGATCAGCACAGCGTCGAACGACGACCCAGCGTCGACCAGTTCCAGGCCAATGGTCGCCGCGCCCTCACAGGTTTCGATGTCCAAGCTGTCATCGAGCAGCCCGATACCGTCATGCCGTGCGATGGCTGCCGCCCGGACACGGGCCATCTCGTTATCGCCGTCCACTAACTCCAATCTCGCGCCCAGTGCGCGGATGCGATCGAGCTTGACCGCAGGTGCAAACCGGGATGCCACGACCGTGACCTCAAGACCCCTGGCGCGACCAGACCAAGCCAGGGCCTGCCCGAGGTTGCCCGCGCTGCCACACACCACGGCAGACGAGCCCTTGTCGGCGAGCAGGCTCGCGACTACCTCGGTGCCGCGAGCCTTGAAGCTACGGACCGGGTTCGCCGTTTCGAGCTTGATGCTCACCGTGCACCCCAGATCGGGTTCCAACGCCTCGCAGCGGTACAGCGGCGTGTCGAGAAAAATCGGGTCGATGACCTGCCGCGCTGCTCGGATCCGAGCGGTGTCCAGGCGCGTCTTTAACACGACACAGCAGCGTAGCGCTGCCGCCGCGTTATTCCCCGTTGTCTCGAAGATCAGCCGGTGACGTCATGCAGCTGATCAGCTCACGCGAGTGGCCGCCCAATCCGCAAGGCTTGTGCGGGGTCAACCATCACGTTCTGCAGGCGCACGTGGGCTTGGGCGCATTCACGACCGTCGCTGCCCGTGATGACGACTCGCCACAGCTGCTGTTGTCGACCCCGGAATACGGGGGTGCCCTCGGCAGTCAGAACACCGTCGCGCGTTGCGCGGAGAAAGTCGGTGTTGTTGTTGATTCCCACGGCGTAGCCCTTGCCATTGAGCGCGATACTCGCTCCCATACTGGCGACGGATTCGGCCATCGAGCAATACACCCCACCGTGAGTGACTCCGGTACCTTGGCACAGCTCTGGCCTGATCGTGAGGTTTGCGCGCACGCGGTCGGCTCCGATTTCGGAGAACTGCAAGCCGATGTGGCCCTCGAACAGCGAGGCCGTCAGGGCCGTCAGCTGCTCGGGCGTCAAGGGCGGTCTTTGACCTGCTCCGGCGGCATCACTGTCTTCCGGCATACTCATGGCTCCCTAGTGCTGATCCTGCTGCTAAATAGCGATATGCGGTGGCACGCCCAATCCCGAAGGCAGCGGCCAACTCTCGGACCGGTTCACCGGTCGCCGCGAGCCGGCGGAGCTGTTCTTGGCGATCGGCGGTCAGTTTGGGCGGCTTGGTGGCCGGCAGCTGGCGGCTGCGGCGGGAATCGCGTGATGCGGCGCGCCGCTCTCGGCCGAGCTCAAGTTCGAGCTCGGCCAACGTCGCCATGATCGCTGCCACCGCGCGCCCGGTTGACGTCGCGGTATCGATCCCTTCTCTCAAGGCGCGCAGCGTGATTCGGCGCTCTCCGAGTTCAGTGATGGTACGCGTGACCTCAAAGACGCTGCGACCGAGCCGGTCGATCGCACAGACAACCAGCGTGTCCTCGGCGCGGGCGTAGTCCAGCACCGCGGCTAGGCCCGGCCGGTCTGTTTTTGCTGACCCCGAGAGTTTGTCGATGAACACCCGCTCGGCGTCAACGCCGGCAGTCGCCAGGGCGACAAGCTGGGCGTCGAGGTCTTGTCCAGCGGTGCTAACTCGTGCGTAGCCAAGGATCGCGCTCACACCGACCACTGTCTCATCGCCCACCACCATTAAGGATTTGAGACACGCGCTGTGAGACAGGAAATGAGACACCTCGGCCTGTGACTTTCAGGGTTAAGTGGCGGTGATTTTGCAGCGTTAAATGGCGTGCTACACAACCGCTTGGGCGATTAACAGGGCGACGTCACCGTCGGTGACTTTTGGCGCTGACGCACGACAAATCGGTCACAACCACGTCGGCGTCCGTCAGTTCTGCTGCGTCGTGAGTAGTCGTGACGGCCAGTACTTGCGCCCCTGCGGCGCGGCCAGCGCTAACGCCCGCAGGCGCGTCCTCTATCACCAGGCACTGCCGTGCCTTCAAGCCCAGCGCCGCAGCCGCCTTGAGGTAGCCCTCTGGGCTTGGTTTGCCGGTCGATACATCTTCTGCGCTGATCAGCAATTTCGGCGCGGGGAGTCGCGCTGCCGCCAGTCGAGCCGTCATCAACGAGCGCTCGCCGGAGGTGACCGCGGCCCATTGGCCGCGCGGCAGGGCATCGAGCAGCTGGCGTGCCCCGGGCAAGGCCACAACATCGTCTAGATCGGCCAGTTCCAGGGCGAGTTCGCGTGCTACCGCCGCGGCTCGCTGATGCGGTGCGACGAATTGCGGGACGATGTCCTCGGTCCGTCGACCGTGACAGATCCTTAGCACCTCTTCGGTATCGGCACCATATTCCCAGAACCAAGGCACGCCAGGCCCGTTCGACCGCGGCGCCTGAATCGATCAGGAGTGCCATCAATGTCGAACAAGATTCCCTTGCCATGCAGCACCACCATCGACAGCACCCTAAGCCATCGCACCAGAAGGCGTCTTTCACGCGCGTCTGGTGGTTGGTTGTGCTTCTATTCGGGCGTGACCTCCGAAGACTGGTCGACACTCGCTGGGCTGCGCGAGGTCAGCCGTGTGCGCAGTGGCCGAATTCCAGGCTGGAGTGCGCCGGTAGCGTATGCAGTGGGATTTTTCGACGGACGCGAGTGGAAATTCCCTTATGTTAATCGGCCGGGCGGCACCCATGATCTGCCTGCGGTGATGCTTGCCGAGGTCGTCGGATACGGCGGTGGAACACACGAATTCCATCTCACCGCAGAACAACTGGCTATTGCCATCGCCAAACTGGCACCTGCTGAAGCCGTCAGCGACGTAGACCACCCCAACCTTATGTCGTGGCGGAGTATCGCGGCCGCGGCGCCGTCACAGATCGCCGCGGTGTTCGTCGGATCACTTGAAGACCAACCTGCTGGCAATGCAGACGTTGCGCTGCGTCTGCTGCTGGTGTAATCGATCCGAACGAGTCGAATTTTCCAACACACGGTGGTGAGTTCGACCCACCGAAGTCGTAATCACCGCTGTGCGGCATCAGCTTGTCCAAACGGCTCGCTAGCTATAGCTGATGTCGCGCCAACGTTCGTTGGCGCGACAGTTCGCCGGCCTGAACGTTTGCGCAGGACAACTCCGTAACGCTTGCCGTGTCCGCACCAATGTCACGCTGTCGGTGGTTGGCGATACGGTCCGGCCATGCGGATCGGTTATGGGCGGGTTTCCACCCGCGACCAGCACCCCGAGGCTCAACGCGATGCGCTCGCCGCGGCGGGCTGTGATCAGATCTTTCTCGACAAGGCTTCCGGCAAGCTCGCTCGACGCCCCGAGCTGGACAAGGCCCTGCTTTCGGCCAACCGGGTCGGCGATCAGCTCGTGGTGACCAAACTGGACCGGTTGGGCCGGTCGCTGGAACACCTGATCGAGCTATCCAAGCGCCTTCAGGGCTCCGGCGTGGATCTGGTGGTCCTCGACCAGGGCATCGATACCTCGACGGCCGTCGGCCGCATGTTTTTCCAAATCCTCGGTGCCATTGCCGAATTCGAACATGCATTGATGTCTGAGCGCACGATGGACGGCCTGGCGGCCGCGCGGGCCCGCGGCCGCACCGGCGGACAAAAACCCAAACTGGGGCCGCGACAGGTGGCACTGGCTCAGGCCATGTACGCCGAGCTCGCCGAGGACGGGAAACGTCGCTACACCGTTGCCCAGATCGCGGCCGAGTTCGGCGTCACCCGGCCCACCATCTACCGGCATCTAGGCAAAGCCCTCAACACCAGCTCGGCCGCATCATGACCGACGCGGACGAGCCGCTCAGCGCGCGAGATGAAGCGATAACTGAGTTAACCGGGGTGCAGCGCGAACAGGCGATGGCCCGCTACGCGGTGCTGCGCCCACACCTGGAGGACGGGATATCGCTGGCTGAGGCCGCGCGTCAGAGTGGGGTGGCGCTGCGCACCGTGCAGCGCTGGCTGGCGGGCTACCGCAAGTCAGGATTGGCCGGCCTGGCCCGTCCGGCACGCTCCGATCGTGGCCGCCGCGGGTTGCCCGATCAGTTGGTGACGCTGATCGAGGGGCTGGCATTACGACGACCTCCGCTCAGTGCGGCCAACATTCACCGCCAGGTGACTCAAATTGCGCCGCAACGTGATTGGCCGGTGCCGTCCTACAGCACGGTGTATGCGGTCGTCGCCGGCCTCGATCCGGGCTTGCGGATGTTGGCGCATGAGGGCACCAAACGCTACGAGGAGGTTTTCGATTTGGTGTATCGGCGTCAAGCGAGCGGGCCGAACGAGCTCTGGCAGGCCGACCACACCGAACTGGACTTGTGGGTGATCACGCCGTCGGCCAAGCCGGCCCGCCCCTGGTTGACCGTCATCGAAGACGACCAATCCCGCGCCGCGGCCGGCTACATGGTTTCCTTGGAGGCGCCCTCGGCGATCAACACCGCTTTGGCGCTGCGGCAAGCGATTTGGCGCAAACCTGATCCGGGTTGGCCGGTGTGCGGCATCCCTGGCGTCTTCTACACCGACCACGGCAGCGACTTCACCTCCCGGCACATGGAAACCGTGGCGGTCGAACTGAAAATCCAACTGGTGTTTTCTCTGCCCGGCAAGCCCCGTGGTCGGGGCAAAATCGAGCGGCTGTTCAACAGCATCAACCAGATGTGCCTGTCAACGTTGCCCGGCTACGCACCACCCGGCACCCCTGATCGAGCCGGACAGGCCCGGCTCACCCTGCCCGAATTAGACGCCGCGATCGGCCAATTCCTCACCGGCGACTATCACCACCGGATACACAGTGAGACCCGCCAAACACCAGCACAGCGCTGGTCGACCGGCGGTTTCCTGCCCCGGATGCCCGACTCGTTGGAGCAACTCGACCTGCTGCTGCTCACCGTCGCTCAGCCCCGCAAGATCCACCCCGACGGGGTGCACTTCCAAGGACTGCGCTACCTAGACCCGGTGCTGGCCGCCTACGTCGGCGAACAGGTCACCATCCGCTACGACCCGCGCGACCTGGCCGAAATCCGCATCTTCCACGACGACAAGTTCCTGTGCCGGGCAATCTGCCCCGAGCTGGCCGGCACCACCGTCGCGCTCAAGGAAATCACCGCCGCCCGCAACGGCCGCCGCCGCGAACTACGCCAAGGCCTTCGCGAACGCGCCAAGGTCGTCGACCAGCTCATTGCCGTTCATCAGTCCGACTACAACCACCCGCTGCCCGGGATGGCCGGAGCGGCTACCGAGCCATCCGACCTCGACCAGGATTCGGCGCCCAGACATGCGCTCAAGCTCTACCGAGAGGACTGACCACGCCATGGCCGACACCCAGGCCCAGGACATTCAACACACCGCCGGCGCCCCATCCGAGGAGTCATCAACTGTCACAACGAAATTCGTTGTCACCAAACAGCATCGCCGCTTCGCCGAGTTCTGCGACGCCGTGCGCCGCGACCGCTACATCGGCCTATGCCACGGCGCACCCTAGCTAAGCACTCTGGCCCGACAAGACGGAGTTGGACGTTCCACCGGGTCTCGGCGGGACTTAAGGACCGAACTGATTTGGTTCTGGGAGCTCTAAGCGCAGGACTCCGACCGCCTCTTCTACCATCGCCTCTGCCTGCCGAACGTGGGCATCGAGCGTGGCGTTGCGCTTCCGCGCCAGGATACCGAGGTAATGGTGGATGGCAACAGACACCCGGTCTTGCAGGCCAATGACATCGCCAAAACCGTTGACTGGCAAGGTGACCCGCTCACACAACGACAGGTCGCAGAGGCATCTGAGTGGCTCAGGGACCAGGAGTACATCAGCGGCACCAGGGCCTGGGGGCATGGCGTTGTCCGTCCATCTATTACTCCCAAGGGCGAGGCACTAACGGATATGGGGAAGTCAGTTCGAGGCGGCAACTCACCTACCGACCCAAAGGGAACGACGACAATCCGCATCCGCAACAGTGCAAATATCGCTATCCACAGCCCCGCCGCGCAGCAGTCCTACTCGGTGTCATCGCAAGTGCTAGAGAAAGTCAACACGGTGGCAAACGCACTAGACGACGCGGCACAGGCACTGAACGCATCGCCTAAAGCAGCCACCGAGGCACAGCACACTGCCACCGAAATCCGAGCCGAGACATCGCGCCCTAAGCCAGACCTAGACAAACTCAAGCGACTTCTATTCTTCGCCATGACCGGAATCGCCGCAGCCCTCGGTCCAACGGCAGGCACCGATTTAGCTCATCTCGCTAGCAAGGCACTGCAAGATTTCTGACCCCCAGACTGACGGATCCGGCAGACGCAGCGTCAAAGCGTGTTGAGCGACAACGAGCAGGCTGTGCCGAAGGGGTGGACCTTTCTCGCTCGGCCGGACTCCATCATCGTGATCTCCCCATACAGGAAGGCGAAAAGGTTAGGTTCGACCCCGTCGACGGCAACTACCGTGTCCAGATCGTGGGTGTGGTCGAGCACCTCAACGACGGTCCCGACCCGTCCACAGTAGGGATGCCCAGCAAGGATGACCCTGACCTGATCGCCGCGGGAAACCACCGCTGCGCGGGCTCGGTGCGAAGCGCTCACCGCGCAAGCTTGGCGGACCAGTCGGGTCACCCCCCAACTAGCGAGGGCACCAGTAAGTAGGACGACGCTGCTCATTAGAGCAAGGTCAACCAGACGTCGTTGCTCCTGCCAGACCGGCGCACAAGTCACAAGGGACACGGGGATGCGCCGTTGGCCGGTCGCGTATTCCCAGGTTCTGATGTCATCGAGTTGTCCGCACTGCACCTGTCCGGCGCGCAGACGAACAGTTCCCAATCCGACGGCCACAATGATTGCCGCACCTGACCCGAAAATCATCCCCGTTGAACACATCAGTAATCGCCGGCGGCTGTCGTTCACCACATCAGTGTCCTCCCCGGTCGTGCTGAACCCCTACACGGATCGCCCGGTGTCCGGGTGGGGTGGCGTCCTGGTCGAGGGTGACCCGCCGTGCGTACCCCCACAAATCGGGGTGATTGAGGAAACCATCCACCAGCACCACCGGTCCGCCTAGGCAGGTCCAGTCGTCATCCCACAGCGTGGAGACCAACCAGGAGCGATCCGCGGGAAAGATCAGATCCGGCAGACGGCCCGGCCGAGAGCAATCGTCGGCGCCGCGCCAGCGGGCGGCCTGACACCGATCTCGTGCAGCGGTTCTACAACGCTGCTGCCCAACACATTGCGCCAGTCTGGGCGATGAACCAGACCAACGAACGCCCCACCGACCCCAACCCTCCACTCCCGCAACGGATGCGCAACTGGATGCAACGCGCAGCATTGACCGCCGCGACCAACAACATCATCGTGACCGAACGGCTGCTACGCGTCCGCGGACTCATCGACCCACCCACACGACTGCAAGACCCGGCCCTGCTCTTCCATATCCTGGCGACCAACATCCGCCATCCACGCCGACAACCCTCATAATCTCGACTAAATCTCGACGGCGATATGAGACAGGATCTGATCGACCTCGTTTCTCTCTAGAAACGAGACAAACCACGTTTCCTAGGCGTCTCGTCCGTTAAGCCGTGACTCATACCGTTCGACAACGAACCGGGCTTGTACACGATTGAGGTCCATTTGGTGCATGATGATGCTCTTGGCCTAGCCGATGATGTCGCGGCTAGCTAACGCGGCATCGGCAAGTGGTGATTGACCACCCGACTGGGGGATGGTGCGCCGAATATCCGCTCTTTTCGTCAGCCGATTCGGATTCCTTCGAGCATGACTACTGGTTCGACATCGGGGCCGTAGTCGTAAACATATTCTTTGCCGGTTAGTTTCCAGGCCCATTTGCCGTTGACGGCGTTGATGCTGACGTGTTCGCCGTCGAAGTCCCAGGAGCTATCGGCAAGGCCGAGTTCGTGTTGGACGAACCAGAAGGTTGAGGTCGCATACTCGACGTGCACTCCGCCGGCGAAGTCTCGGTGAAAACGAATCTCGCATTCGGGTGGACCTGTCAACGCTCTCAATTCCTTTCGGGCGCGCCATCGATCCGTTGCCTTGACTGCACGGACATTGTCGCACGACGACCCATCCTTAACCGTAGTGGTGCGTAGTCAGACAGCGCGTCAATTGCGTTGGGCGCGAGTACGTTCGACAGAGATCTGGGCGGGCCGTTCGGTCACATCGCCATCGTTCCAGCTCATACAAATACGCCCGTGATGAGACAGAACTGATCGACCCCGGATCTTTAGTAACGAGACCACTGTGCGTTCTTGCTCGCGATGCCTTTACGGTGAAAGACATGGTTGCGGTGGGCGGTTTGGACGTCGTCGATGATCTCGGCCGGGCGCAGTGGCTGACTGAAAGCGTGTGCGGCTTTGCAGACAACGTTGGGTCGCTAATCCCAGCCACCTTCGCCGCTTACGCCCGGGTGTTGCACCCCGCCTACAACCACGACGGCGCCGAGCCGAAACTGGTGAGTTGGGCCGAGATCGCCCGCGCTAACCACAAAATTGTCCACCCACGAATGCAGTTCACCCGCCTAATCGGCTACGCATCGCGATACGTCGTGGAGTACCACGACAGCCAGCCCGGTCTCTTCGACACAGCACCGGCGGTGGGAACGCTGCCTCCCGCTACGGCCGCATCGCTAGCCCGCACGCTATCGCGGCATACCACGAACGCTGATCACTGCTGGTTTGCCGTATGGTCCGGTTTCGGTGACCTTGACCAGGCATTTCATGACCGACCGACCTTCGCGCTCCCCGGGCGTGACTATTATCTAGCTCACGGCCCCATCGCCGCAGCCTCCCAGTCAGTAAGTACCGATACCCACTACTCGTCGCACCGCTCCGTCAACCTGTGGTGGCCCGATGATCACGCCTGGTGTGTGGCCACCGAAATCGACCTCGACAGCACCTATCTCGGCGCCTCGCAAGCCTGCATTGAACAGCTAACGACCAACTCAGACCTGGAAACAATGCCGCTCAACGTCACCGCAGGCATCACCGCTGACAGCGACACCCTCAACCCCGCCCCGCCATGAAATCTACCGGGGGTTGCGTCCTATCCTTCCCTAGGGATACGTCCTATCCTTCCCTAGGGATATAGGGCTGCTGCCAACCCAGCGACCCGTGAGACGGGATCTGATCACTCCTAATTCTCTACAAACGAGACCTACGGGTGTCGGTGGTGAGGAGTGCGCGCAAATTTAGGTCCCTGTCGCCCCATACGATTGGGCTGGTGTGTGGACCGATCGTGAGCGGGGTGCGATGACGATTCTGCAGGTTAACCCGGCCAATCTGCGTAGTGGTGCGGGCAGCATCGACGCGGAAAAGGCCACGGTAGCGGGGTTGGCGGTACCAGACGCGACGGCGGCGATGGCCGGATTGACCGGGTTTGCCACGGCCGGGGTGCTGGCAGCGGCCCATGATGCGGTGGTGTCGGCGCTCAAGGTGGCTGGTGGGCGGTTTGAGCTGATGGCGGCACTGCTTCGGCAGACGGCTGACACCTTCGAGATCGCGGACCTCGTGACGCCGGGGTTAGTGAAGCCGCCGTGGATGTCCCAGCACGTCGGTGAGGGGCTGACCGCGATGGGCGAGATGAACCTATCCCGGCACTAGACATGCCCGGCCTGATCGTCTCGTGCAGGTGGGCGTAAGTGAGCCGCCCGCAAAAGAGCACCGTGTACAAAGCCAACGCCAACGCCCTCGGTGACATGGCCACGCCATTGCGCGAAACTGCAACCAAGCTGGCCAGCTCTGGGGAGCGGGTCCACAACACGGTGCACGACTTCGACTGGCAAGGGCAGGCCAGGGACGCCGCTGCGGTTCGCGCCGACCGAGAGTTGACCCAGGACCGTATCGTCGCCGCCGACATGAATGCGCTGGCCGATGCCTACGAAAACGGTAGGGACACCATGCAGCCCATAATCGATGGGCTCAAGGCCAAAGCCCAGGGCTTGGAAGCCGACCATTTCGCGGTGTCCGAAGACTGGGTGGTCACCGACACCTACGACTACGCCGCCGCCAAAAAGCTCGCCACGCTGATGGGCCTCGACGACTCCGCGATCAACGCGCTGCAAGCCCAACGTGCCAACGAAGCCGCCACCGAGACCGGCAACTTGCAGCGCCTCGCCGATGCACTGGGTACCGCCGACGCCGACACAGCCGCCGCGATCAACAACGCGACCGCCGCGCTGACCGGCGCGGGCACCCCGCTGGTCCTGCCGCCCGGACTCGCCCGTGGGCAGGTGGCCAACCTCGGCCCGGTCGCCGGGACCGGCGCCAACATTCCCGGCATCGGGGCAGCGGACTTAGGCGAGATTATCCAACTGCCTAACGGGCAATACGTAGCCGTCCTGGGGGACTCCTATCGCGGCAACCGGATGGGCGAAGGACAACACTTTCCCTCAGTGGCGGTGCCGGTCACCTTTGATGCGCAGGGCCGCGCTCATTTCGGCGCACCGTTGACCGGCCCCGACGGCGCCAATGTGCTATTCCCGCTGCCCCAGGCGGCCAAAGACGCCGGAGCCAACAACGCCTTACCCGCGGGCAGTGTCACCACCCGCGACGGCAGGACCTACATGATGGTCGTCGGCACCAATACCAACGAAGGCCTGGCACCCAAAGGCGGCTCCTGGCTCGTCGAAGTCACCAACAACCCCGCCGGCGGCTGGAAACCCATCGAGGCCAGCTACAAACCCTGGGCCTCGATCACCAACCCCACCGCCGGCATACCTGGAGAGCCGCCCCGGGTCAGCGACCCCATCAAGGCACCCACCCAGATCAGCGGCTACCAAGGAAAAGACGGCACCATCTACATCGCCGCCGACGGCTTCGACCGCCACCAAGGCGTCACCATGTACCGCGTCGACCCCGACCACATCACCGACCGCAACGCCTGGCAACCCTGGACCGGCACCGGGTGGGGCCAAGCAGGAGAAACCTCCGCACAACAAGCCCTACGTCTGAGCGGCGACAACTTCGGAGAGCTCAGCTTCCGCGAACTTGGGGGAAAACCAGTACTTTCTGGGTTCAACGGCAGCGCAGGGAACACCGAAGTGCATGTGGGCAGCGGGCTTCCCACCCAAATATTCGACAATGGCCGTGGTCAGGTCACTGTCGTGGCCGCGGGTGGCCCATGGGGTGAGCCAGGCGCGGTTCCACAGAACTACGGGGGCTACATCATGCCCGGTGCGACACTGGACAACATGAGGATTCTGGTCAGCCAATGGAACACCACACCAGCCAACCCGGGCATCCCCTACACCGTCGAGCAATTCCAAGTGAACCCCAACCAATGACCGCCGCCGATACCGCCGCCAGCGTCGAATGGACAGACATGACCGGCAAGACACTTATCGCCGCTGGTGCGGTTGTCGTCGCTGTGCTCAGCGGATGCACCGCACACGCCGAGCCCTCAAAATTCCCCGACCTCAGCGGCTACACACCAGTCAACATCGCCGACTACCGCATCGACATGACCACCCCAGGACATCCCAGTTCAGAGATTTACTTCCTCACCCCCGACGGCATTACCTGCAACTTTCCTATCGGAGCAGCCCAATGTAGGGGAAATAACTTGCCGGGCATTCCGCCTGCTGAGGGCAGCGGGGTGAATTGGATCGGTACCGACACAGGATTGAAGCAGACCAATGAAGGACCGGTATCAGGTGTTGTTCATGGTCAGCAGGTAAAGACGCTTCCTCCATTTCATTCCATCACGCTAAGTGGGGTGATTTGCGGGGTGGACGACAAAAGGATGACCGCATGTAAGGACCCGCAGGGGCGGGGTTTTGTGTTGTCGCCCTCGTGGTCGGGCTGGATACCTAAAGTCTGAGTGCGGGCCTCGACGTGACTGACATTTTGCACCTGCACCCCCTGATGCAACAAGCGCTGCGGACCGGCATCGTGCCCGAGCGTCACGAGTTGGCCCGCCTGCTGGGCAAGAACATCGACGACATCCCCGAACCAGACAACGAAGCGGCCAACCAGGAAACCCGGTCAAAACCGGAAGACCCTGACGCCGAGGCGTTCCGCGCCCGCTACCACGCGATGGTGAACGAAAAAATCATCGACTGGCTCGACGAGCACCCCGAACACGGCAAGCACGTCCCGGCCGAGCCAAGACAACGAATCGAGGATGACTGCCGCCGACAGATACAGCATCAATGGGCATTTCATCGCCGCAGGCTCGCAGAGCAAGACGAAGACTGATTAATTTAACGACCACGCCCTCGTTTCTCAGCCGCTCGTGGTGAGACAAGATCTGATCACTTTCGTTTCTTTAGAACTGAGACACTTACCCGCCGTACGCGTGGGATCATCCCCTCGGGTCAGACGCTGAGCATTGACTGGGGTCCGGCGGCTGGCCGCTGCCTAATACTTGACATGATCGGGCGCATCGCCGATGAGATCATCTGCGCTGCTCAAGATGGTTCCAGCTGCCCGCGGCCTAGGTAGGATCAACCCAACTACGACCCGTTAAAGAGTTGTGGGGATAGGCGTCTACCTGGGGGAGAGGAAAGTGGTGGATCATCTCCGCGTTGATCTGGATGCGTTGAGTCGATTGCTGCCACAGCTTCGCGAGCTTGCTGAGCAGGTCAAGGCAGGCATTCCGGGGCATCTCCTTGATAAGAACCAGGACATGGTGCCGTCGCTAGCGGCTGCCCATGAGATGTCGGCAACCACGCTGCCAGCAGTGAGACGGGCGGTGGCCGACCAGCTCACCAAAGTCGCTCAGATGGTCGAGGACGCCCGCCTAGGATTTCTGACTTCCGATGAGCAACCACCGGGGGCGAGCAATAGTGTCCCCATGCCACCGTCAGCCGCCACCCTGGCGTGAGGAAGCCGAAGGTTGACACCGACGAAGTCCCAGATCCTTAGCACCAACCCTCACAGGGTGCTGGATCTGCTTGATGACTGGCTCCGGACCATCGACACACTTGACCAGCAAGCCGAAACATACAACAGATACACCCAGCGCCCAGGGGGCTCGTCTTGGGAAGGAATGACCGCCGAGGCAACTCAAACCCGCGCCGGTCAGGATTACCGAGCGGTCGCCAGTTTGCGTGCCTGCGTGGAGCGCGCCACCACGCAAATCCGTAACACGGTCACTTCAACATTGATGCCGCCGCTGAGCAACGCCCAACAGATCATCGCCAACGCCGAAGCTTCACCGGGAGTCACGGTCAACGAGGACCTCTCGATCACCTACACCCCGCCGGCAGGCACCAGCCAGGAAACCGCCGACGCGAACAATAAAGTTGTTGCCGCGGCCGCCGCTGAACTCAAAGAATCGGCCCAAGAGTGGTGGTCTGCCGAAAATCAGGTGGCCCAACAGATTCGCGATGCGCAATCGGCGATCAGCAACGCAGCTAACTTCGGCCCGACCGCTCCCCACTTCAGTCGTCGCGCGCGCATCCAAACCGTCGATCGCCACTGGAAACAAGACCCCGCCCAACCCACGCCTAATCCCGCCGCCGATTTGGGCTTGCCCGACTACCAGCCGGGATCACTATCAAACGACGAAGCACGCGCCGTCTACACCCAGGGTGAACTGAATATGCGGCAACTTAACGAGCGGCTCACCCAACTAGGCCTCAACCCTGAACAGCGCGCAAAAATCATGTTCGATCAACGCAATTCGCTGCGAACCTGGGTTCGGGATCTCATGAGCAACCGCACCCGCGCCGCCGAGCTAGCCGCCTCCGAGCCCAACATGACTTACGAGCAGATCATCGCTAAGAATCAAGCAAAGGGTCTCGTCGGCAACAACCTCTACAACGCCATCATCGACAGCTCTACTCGTAGCAGAGCCAGCGTGAATGACTCGATGGGAATCGATCCCCAGCGCCCACCCCCACTACCGCCGGTGCGCCCTTCAGCGCCTATTGAGGGAGCTCCTGCCGCCGAACCACGCCTTGAACCGCCAGCCGCAGGCCGTGGCGGACCAACGGGACCCGAAGGCGGCACCGGCAGCCCACGAGCAGGCGGTGTCGGCCCGAACGCCGGGGCAGGCGGAACCCTCGGAGGAGGAGGCGGGGCTGGAGGAGCCCGGGGAGGAGGTGGGGGAGGAATCATGCGGCCATTTCCAGAGCCGGGCATGCCGCAATGGTGATGGGCCGGACAAAACTTGCTTAACCCAAACCACCCGTTGCGCTGCCCAGGGCAATCCGAGTCTGCCGCTTCAGCGTCTGCCTGACCGTATCGGGGAGACTCAAGCCGCCTCCTTGAATCTCAGAATTGACTTAGGGCGGACGCCGTAAAGCCGAGTTACACAACCACTTTGACCCAATCGAGTATTTCATAGCGGACTGCCTGGCCACCATTTTCACCAGAAAGGCAGCTAGTAGTGACTACCGACTCTCGCCAAACCGCTAACCTGATAGTGCAGTGGCGAACCCTCGTCGCCACCTGCAATGGCGCTTCACAATACGCTGACGATATTTGCCGGGCCGTACTTACCGGGTGGGACGAACCTCACCGGCGCTATCACAACATCACCCACCTGCGCGATGTGTTGTGCTGCGTCGACGAACTCGCCGCACACGCATCCGATGCTAATGCTGTGCGTTTCGCCGCCTGGTATCACGACATCGTCTACCGCGGCCAACCCAACGACGAACACAACAGCGCCCGCCGCGCAGAACACGACATGAGCGCACTGCGGTTACCGCCGGCACTGATTGGCGAGGTGGCCCGCTTGATCCGGCTGACCGCCCACCACGATCCCGCTCCTGATGATTACAACGGTGAAACGTTATGCGACGCCGATCTCGCGATCCTGGCCGCACCACCAGACCGCTATGCCAACTACACCAACGCTATCCGCGCTGAATACGCCCACCTCAGCGACGACGCGTTCCGGGAAGGACGCTCAAAAATTCTGCACGCTTTACTTGAAGCGCCTGCTTTGTATCGCACCCCTACCGCCCACGCGAGCTGGACAGCGCAAGCTCATACCAACCTGCACACCGAACTCCACCACCTCACCGGGTCAACGACAGCGCCAGCCTCCGGCGCATCCAACTCGCAGTAGTGCGAAATAACACGAACCTCACCTCGGCGCCGCCAACACGCCGCACACCACCAGCTAGCCATATCAGGACTAGAATCAAAACATGTCTAGCGCTGGACAATCCGCTGAAAGTCGCCTCGCGATTGACACAGCCGCGCAACCACATTGGATGCGCACCGGCTACAAATTCTTCCCCTACGCCGCCAAACAATCAGGACAGTGGTGGGTGCTCCGATTGAACTTCGGATTTCCCGAACACGACATGTACACCTTATTTGTTGACGCGAAGCCCGTCGTCGACATCACCGACAACCCAACCCACCCTGCCGCCCTGGTGCGCAGCATCGCAGCACTCAACAATTCCGCAACGCCCCTGCCCGTACTTGATACCGGCACCGCCAGCACCGTAATAAGCAAAGTTGCACGCTACGTTAACTACGGCAGCGAACACGGCGACCCCTGTGATTTTTGCTCTTATGACCACGACGGAATGACCCGCATGTAACCACCAAACCAAATGCAGCACAGCAGCCCGGCGAGAGATCAGTTCCGGGAGCCGCGTGGTCGGCCCCGCCGGCGTGGGGCAACGTGATAGCCGCCGCGTTCGGCCAACACCCGCAGGCGGCGCAACGCGAACTCCCGGGCGCGTTGCCCGGACTCGGGCACCACCACCCCGGCCCACAGCCCCTGCACACCAGGTACCCGATAGGCCTGCTGAGCGCACCACCCCCGGCGCGGACAAGCCACACACAGCGCAATGGCCTGCGTGTCGGGCTGTGTGGTGGTCCAGCGCTCGGGATCGTCCGTGCACGAAGGCACATACCCCTCCACCGGTGCCGACCATGAGGCCACTGCCGCAGCCATCGCCTTCCCCCTTGCCACTTGCGTCACACCAATGCGAAATCCCCATACATCTGGCACCAGCGTACTAAAGAAGATGCTTCTAGCTGGCCTGATTGGCGCACGTCATCGCCGATGACGATCCAACGCGCGACGGGTTCGGATCGCGTCAGGCACAAACCGCACAGAACCACAGGCTTCCGGAAAATCTCAGCCAGCACGATCACCGCCTCAAATGCTCCCG
>NZ_CP025548.1 GCF_003614435.1 Mycobacterium paragordonae | reverse complement strand
CCCCCCCCCGGCCTTCGGCCGATGGGAGACTGCCCGGCGCGGGGCGCCGGGCACGGCAACCGCCGGCGCGGGGCGCCGGCTTAACCGTACGACTGACTTCCGTTGTGCCACATGTATTTTCAAGTCAGAGCCTTTCTATCGCTCGGCTTCGCCTCACTCGGCACGCATGTCCCGATTATTGTTGTTGCACACAGTATTTCACACTTCGCAAGCCACAGCTTCGCTGTGTTCTTGAACTTGTTTGCGTTGCTTCATGATTAAAGATCATACTTGACTACCCGCATTTCTCCGTCTACATCAATCATATTGCGCAACAGTATGTTTCAGCCGTAGGGCTGAAACACGTCACTCTGGCCTTCATATGCTGATGTGGATGGAGTGAGGGGGTCGGGCGCTGAGCGCCCGACCCCCTCACTCCCCCCTCCTGGGAATTTCTCCACTCAACCCCGTGAGGCTTACACGGCTGACTCACATCGTGCCCGCAGGTAGCACAGGCACTCTCGCGCCGGTTCCAGACAGTCCTGGCACGACCCGCACACGTCGCAGTAACCCGTTGCCCCGGCAGTTCCATATCCGCACATCTCACACACGTCTACGCCGCTGATATCAACACCGCCGTATCCGGCCCAGTAAGCGGCTCGATAGTCACCGTTGGAATGCCAGATCCCCGTTGTGGGGTCCCACTGCCCGGCTTCCTCATTCACTACATATGCATTGCTGCTATAGCGGGGATCGACGGTCAATATCACCAACTTGTTGCCCGACCCACACCACGCCGACAACGCCTTGAACGCGGCGGGCCGATCCAGCCGCCGAAACCGCGTCGGCAGAATCTCATCGGCGAACTTGCGGGTATCCGACCTCTCGTCCCCCGGCTCAGGATGCGCGATCCTCGGCAGTATCCCGTTATGCGCTACGACCGTGCGCCGACCCCCGCCGACAGAGAACGGATGCACGTTAGAGACGCCCAGACCCCCGTGGGTCGCCCAACGAGAATGAAACAGGGCCGGACCTTCCAGGTGCTCATCCCGGGCGACCGCGAAGCCATCCAGGGCCTCCGTCAAGTCGAGGGACTTCCCCACCAGGACACGCTCACCGGTGACAATGGCCCACCCATGACCATGTGGGTTCGATATGCCGCCATTAAACAATGACTCCACATCCGCGCCAACACCAGCGGGCAAGAAACTTAAAATACACATGTCTTTTTTCTTTCCTGGCTTTGTTAACAAATCGATTCGACTGGCCGCTAAATCTGAGCGGTAAGACTGGCGTAGTCCTGGCCCGCGACCCATTCTCGGAAGCTGGCCCATGACAATGCGTTTCCGCGCAACACGTCGTGCGCTTTCAACTGGCGTGTGTAGGCCACGCTGGCATCCGCGAACTCCAGCGCTGCCCAAAATTCAGCGTCGGTCAAGGTCGACTTAAAAAATCGGAGTTCGTACGTGTGGACGTTGTTGCAATTCACGGCAACATATCGGTTACTACTCCGATCAACGCGGCTTGCTTTGCGTACCAGTTCGCCCCGCTCTGGCTTGCAGAACGCCGCCCATTCCTCAGACTCACGCCGAGCCAACTTCACCAACATGTCAGCGTTGCGGTATAAGAACAGCAGCCAGACCAACTGATGACACGCAGACGCTTTACCGCAGGTCTGAAATGCTTTGCGCGACACGTGAATATGCAAGCCATAGTTGTCGTTGACATAGCAGTCTGCATCCCGCAGCCACGCCAACAAACGTGCAAAGGGGAACCCGCGCGCCCATTCCAGGGTCATCGGGTGCGTCACAATCTCCAAGCCTGAAATCGACCCGTCTCTTTTTACATAAAGATGCTCAGAATTGGGATCGACAACGGAAACGGCATCAGCAATCCGGTACTCATAGCCGCCAACCTCTAGCTCCACACCAAATAGGACAGCAGAGTGATCGCCTTTAGCGTCAAAGTGGCGAGGTCGATAGTCATAGTCGTGAATGCGGCAGTCGCCGTCATTGCAGGGACACGATCCGCAATCATCACAGCGCCATTCGCAGCACGAATCACACCAAGTCGCGTCGTAATCATTTGTCTCGTAGCCGCACGAATCGCACAAAACAGAACACACAGGCATAGCGGGTCTCCATCAAATCTGTAGAGCACCCCAACGGCGCTCTTACCGACACCACTAAAACTACACCCACCCACCGACAAACAAACACGTCAAAACCTCAGCCCCGCAAGCACATTCCGTCGCATCCCTCTCCCCGCCCGCATGAAGGGCGGGGAGAGGGATGCGGTGTCTGGCCGGCTTTGTCGGCACCATCTGGCACAGTGCGTGTACAGGATCCCGCTGCATCTTGAAAGGCAGGCGAAACGCGTGCGTCCCACCGCATTCCTCGACCAGACAACCAGCCGCCGGGTTGGTGAGCGCCGTCGCCTAGGCCGCCACATTCTTGGCAACAAAGTGCCCGCCGCGAACCCACACGACATGCGCGGCAACCAGCTGCGAACGCGGCCCACCCGCGGCGGCTATGTCGTCGTCGATGTCGAAACGTCAGGCACCGACCCCACGACAGACCGAGTTCTGAGCATCGCCGCACTCACCGTCAGCAGCGACGGGACAGTCAGTCACATCCTGCACAGTCTCCTAGACGCCGGCGTCGACCCCGGGCCCACCAACATTCACGGCCTCACGCCCGCAATGCTCACTGGTCAACCCCGCTTCCTCGACATTGTGCCGACGCTCCACCAACAGCTGCGAGGCCGGATCCTCGTCGCACACAATGTGGCCTTCGATTACGCCTTCCTCGCAGCAGAAGCGCACCGAATGAACGTCACCCTGCCGATCGACGCAGTACTGTGCACCGTCGAACTCTCACATCGTCTGCATCTCGACATCGACAGCCTGAGCCTGTCCTCGCTGGCCCGCCACTGGGGCGTCGCGCAAACGAATCCTCACGACGCACTTGACGACGCCCGGGTTCTCGCCGACATCCTCAACCATTCACTCCGGCGCGCTAAACTCCTGCACATACCGTTGCCACTTCGTGCGCCTCGCACTTTGCGACGACCCAGCTTCGCCAACTGACGCAGGCAATTGACGTTCCTCCCCACGGCTGAAGCCGGGGGGATTCCAACCTGTTAGACGGGTTGGAGCAGTAATTCCTCGCGGTTTCCTGCTGGTTCCTGCGTCGGCGTCTCTGCAGCACCCGAGGGCACCGCAGATTCTCGGCAGGCGGTGACCGCAAGCCCTGCGGCCAGGATGTTTTTGGCGGCGTTTATGTCCGCGTGCTCGGCGGGGCGTGAGCAGTGGGTGCAACGGAAGACCGCTTGGCTCTCGCGGGATTTCGGGTCCACATGCCCACACGCCGAGCAGCGTTGTGACGTGAACGCTGCCGGAACTTTCACCACTTCTGTCCCGGTGTAGCGGGACACAGACCGTAACGCTTGCTCGAACCGGTACCAGCCTTTCGACAAGATTGCTTTGTTCAGGCCCGACTTGGCAGCGGCGCCGTTCGGCAGAAAACTGCCCGGGTTGTTCGGGTCCGGGACGGGCTGCGCCCGCCGGGTCATGTTCTTGGCCGGCAGCTTCTCCAGCACCACCACCGCGTTGTTCTGCGCTAGCTGGTGGGCAGTTTTCTGGCAGAAATCCAACCGCCGGCGACGCTCCCGAGCCCGCACCTTCGCCAGGGCTGCACAAGTCTTGTTGCGGTTAGCCGAGCCCTTCGCGGCTCGTGACAGCGTCCGCTGCAACGCCACCGTGCGGCGTTGCTCGCCGGTGGTGACGAACGCCCGGTCCAGCAGCTCACCGTCGCTGGTGGCCACCGCCACCACCACCCCGCGGTCCACACCCACCGCCGACCTGGGAGCAGCATGGGTTGCCGGCTTCTCGGCCGCGTCCTCGACCAGCAAAGAGACATACCAGTGCTGGCCCTCACGGCTGAGGGTGGCCGAGCGGATGGTTTCACCATCCAAGCTGCGGGTCTGCCGGAACTTCACCCACCCGAGCTTGGGCAGCTTCACCCGAGAATGGCGGCGGTTGAGCTTCTCCACCGCCATCTTGTTCCCTTCGGGAAACCGGAACGATGGCGACCACCGCCGCGCTGAACGCCACCGCACACCGAAGGTGCCATGCTCACGGCATGCCCTGTCCAGGTCCATCAACGTCTGCTGCAGACAATGCCCTGGAACGTCTTTCAACCATGGGTGCTCGACCTTGGCCTCGGCCAGCTCATGAGCTTGAGGCCCGTAATTCATCCACGCCCCACGGCGGCGGTACTCACGGCGTTGTTCCAGCCCGGTGTTGAACACCGCCCGACACACTGCACCGATCCGCTCAGCGTATTCGGCTTGTTCGTCGGTGAACTCGATACGAAACCGCCTCCCCGCCAACATATTCAGCGGTCCTTCTGCGTCTCGACGTACCGCTTGATCACCGACAACGGTGCACCACCGACGGTGGCGACGAAGTACGAGTTGGTCCACAGTGACGGCAACCGCGATTTCAGCCACGGGAACTCTTCACGCAGCACCCGCGAGGAGCGGCCCTTGATGGCCTTCACCAACTTGTGCACCCCGAACTGGGGATCCACCTCCACCAGTAGATGCACGTGATCAGGCATGGTCTCCAACTCGATCAACCATGCCCCCTTCTCCGTGATCACCTCGGCGATGATCTCTTTCAAGCGTTGCTCCATCCGCCCGCCGATCACTCGGCGGCGGTACTTCGGGCACCACACCACGTGATACGCGCACTGGAACGCGATATTCGCGTTCGTCCGCAACGTAACACCCACAACCGACAACATTAGACAGGCAATACCTATCTAATTACGCCAACACGCCGAACCACACGGGGCAGCGGGCACCACAAGCACGGGACTTGACGCGCTCACCCCCAGGGTTAAAACCCGGGGTCCGCCGCGCTACCTAGCTTCGATCGAACAGCAACACAACAGGTAGACGGTCTCCCGAATTCCACAGACCGCTTATCTGTAAGCCCGAGCGTATCTGCCAACTAATAAGCGTGTTGATCTGCCAGTTTACCGTCAGATACATGTAGCTTATGGTTGGTGGGTGCCCGTAAAATTCTTGCAGCCACGCCGGTTCGGCGTGTTGCTTGCCTAGACTGCTTTGGTGTGCGAAATTCGCCGCATGAACCTACAAGGGTTGTTGGATCGGGTTGTCTCCGATCATCGGCCGTCGTTGGCGACATTGCGCTACGACGTGGAGCGGGCGATTCCGAAGGTCGCCGAGAAGTGGAAGCCGTGGTTCGACGATCCGCGCGATATTCATGGCAGCGCGTTTTGCACCGATGTGCGGCTGGTCGTGCTGCGGATGCGGGAGTTGCGGGGTCCGATGCGGGGGGACACATTGTTGACGTCGTGCGGCAGCGGGCTATCGGTGCAGGTGTCGGATTGTCGGGGGATGGATTTCAGGGTGCGGCGCTGGCCGTCGAAGAAGCTGCACGGGGAGCGGGTGCGCGCGGTGGTCAGCCCGAACGGTGGTGGTCAGCTGGTGTATCGAGCGCCGACGCCGGCCGGCGAGCAGATGATTCTCGACGAGGGCCAGGAGCCGCAGTTGTTCCCGGCAGCGATGGCCACCCCGGCGGGTCGTTACGAGCTGTTTTCGTTGTGGTGGCCCACCGACGATGGAATGGGGTTGTCGGAGGCGGTTTTGGCGGCGGTGGTGGATGTCGACAGCGCGTCGCGGGTGCAGATTCTGGCGACCTCGCCGCTACCGCCGGTGACCGATTCACCGCTGCTTGCTACCCCGGCCGCGCGCAGCAATGTGCCGGGAGACGACTTCGGGGAATTCGCGCCACCGGAAGTGGGTTCGGGCACCGACGACGATCCCGACGAGCTGGCGTAGCGGATGCCGCTGATAGAGGGCGTGATTGGGCATGTCATGGGGTCGTTGTTGAATCGGGGCTGCGATGAGTACGACCGTGGTGGTGTACGGCTTGCGGGTCAACCAGGCCCGGGTGATGCGCGCGATGACGGTGACCGCACTGATGGAAGCGTTGGGCTGGAAGCATTCTCGGCTCAACAGGTTGGAGAAGTCGACGACCGCCTCATTGCCGACTGAGGACTTCGATCTGCTGGTGAAGGTGCTGCGGTTCCCGTCGAAGTTCTTTACCACAGCCCCAACATCACGAGTGCATCCCTCCGATCTGCTGTTCCGTGCCCCGCGGTCGATCACGGCCACCGAGCGCGAGTATCTGGCCCAGTTCGCGGCACTGGCAGGCGAATTCCTCGACGAGCTCCACGTTCGTGCGCAGCTGCCCCCCGTCCGGCTGCCAGTGCTCTCGCCCGATACTGCGGTAGCCCGAGCTGCGGAATCGGTGCGGCAGAGTTGGGGTTTGGATGCTGATTCGCCGATCGAATATCTGACCCATGAGATCGAGCGCAGCGGTGTAGCGATCGTGGTGCGCCGGCTGTTGACGTCGTCGTCGCGGCGCATCCTCGGTGACGAGGACTCGACGGGCAAGCTGGACAAGCATCTGGGCTACTCGGTGCGTGTCGGTGAGTTCAGTACCCGCCCTTTGATCATTGTGCGGCAATCAAATTCGTGGGAACGCACCCGCTGGACGCTGGCGCATGAGGTCGGTCATCTGACGCTGCACGCCTCGGGCAGCGTGACCGCGCAACGTGAGGAGCAAGCTTCTGCGTTCGCCTCGGAGCTGCTGGCGCCGGCGGCGGTGTTGGCGGCGGAGGTATCGCGGGCGCCGTCGCTGGCCGAATTGCTTCCGGTGAAAGCCAAGTGGGGTATTTCCCTGGGAGCGTTGCTGCGGCATCTGCATACTTCGGGGTTGTTGACCGAGACGCGGTTTGAGGCGTTGCGCCGCCAGTTGTATACCCGAACCAACACCGAGACCGACACCACCTGGGGGCGAGTGGAACCGGGCTGGAATGACCGGGAGGTCGAGCGGCCACGGCTGATCAGCAAGTGGCTGGAGATCGTGTTCTCAGCACGCAATGCCGCGATGCTGCAACCGTATGACCTGATGTGGCCCCAGGACGTGTTGGAGGACTTCATGGCTGGGCAGCGCGCTGCCCCCGGAGGTACGGTCGAACGTGGTCGAGAGCATTTGACGGTGGTATCCGGGGGCCACAGCAATGTGGTCGCGTTACCGCAGCGCGGTCGGCGCGGCTGAGGCCAGGGCCGGTTGAGCGGTGGCGCGAGCGCAGCGGGTGAGTTTCCCCGACCAACCTGACACTTACACCGTCGTGGGCGCCGACGCGCTGCCGATCGGGCCGGCCGCGGAGTATCTACGGTTCCTGCGCGACGGTGGGGCGTCGCCACATACGGTGCGCGCCTATGCGGCCGGGATCGCCGAGTGGTTCACGGTGCTCGATCACACCGGACATTCCTGGGATGATTTCCCCACCAATCTTTTTGGGCAATTCTTGCGGTATCTACGGACCGGGGATCTGCCCGGAACAGCACGGATCGGCGCCCCGCAGCAAAAGCTGGCGGCGTCGTCGTTGCAGCTGCGAGCGGCCGCGGTGTTATCGATGTATCGCTATCACGCCGACGCTCACAATGCCGACGCGCTGTATCGGCGGCTGTTCACCTCGCGGGGCAGCTGGCGCCGGTATCGCCGCTATGTCGGGTTCCTCGATGGGGTCGGGCCCCACCGCGACGGGGATCACCCGATTTACCGGGTACGCGCCTCGAACAAGTCGGCCACCCCGGTACTGACTCCGCCACAGGTCAACACCATTTTGGATGCCTGTTCGGTGCAGCGCGGTGGGGATTGGACCGGTGGGCCGGTCGGAGTCCGTAACCGGTTGCTGTTCGCGGTGCTGGCCGAGACCGGGATGCGGCTGGGTGAAGCTGTCTCGCTGCGGCACCACGACTTTCATATCGGTGCCGGGGCGACGCCGTTCATCGAGATCGTCAACCGCCAGGACCATCCGCACGGGGTGCGGGTCAAGACCGGTTCGCGGCGGGTCTATGTCGGCGATGACTTGGAAGCGCTGTATTCGGAGTACGTCTGGCAGCTTGTCGCGATGGCCGCCGATATCGCGGTAGCGGATTTCTCGACGCACTTTGTGTTCGTCAATCTCTTTCAGGGGACCAGGTTTTCGCCGTTGCGGGTCGAAACCATTTACGACAAGGTGCGGGCGATCAAACGTGCCCAGCCGCATCTGCCGAAGGGTTGGACTCCGCACTGGCTGCGCCATACGCACGCCACCGCGCTGCTACTGGCCGGGGTGCCCGAGCATGTGGTGATGCGCCGGCTGGGGCATGCCGACGTGCAGACCACCCTGTCGACCTACGGTTGGGCCACAGCCGACGCCGAAATGCGGTCGTTGGCCCAGTGGAAGAACTACGTCGCCGGCTGGAAAGGCCTCCACGATGGCACGCCATGACGACACCCACCCACAACGGGCTGCGCTGGCCTCGTCGTGGGACTCGCAGTGGGCTACGGTTCCCGTCGCCTGGCGCCGCCCGGTGTATCGCATTGATGCCGCGCCGGTCAGCTCGGTGTTCTTACAGAACCGCTACTATCTGCGCGAGCACCGCGGCTTGGCCGAACACGATTTCAGCCCGCCCGCTCCCGCCCCGGCGCGGTTTACCGACGAGATCGCATGGTGGGTTTGGCTGTGCCACCACGAAGGGTTGCGCAAGATCGAGCCGTCCCTGCTGAAGTGGGCCGGTCAAGCGGTGGCCGCCGCGGCAGCCGACTACCGCACCCAACACGGACGGGTACCGGCCAGCATCAGCGACCTGTCCTCTGAGAACATCGTGCGCCAGGCGGTGATCGCCTTCGAGCGGCGCAATGCCCGGCTGCCCTCGGCCGGCGCCCGCCGCAACGTCACCCACCTCATTGAGCATCTGCACCTGTATCTGTCGGTGCGCTGCACCGAGACCGCGTGGTGGGCTCATGACATCTGGGATCTGCGGGCTGACCCGCGGATCCCGCAGCGCGAGCACGAGCCCGGCCATGACCAGTCGGTGAAGATCGGGGCGATCGGGCCGGTGTGGCTGCGTGAGGGGGTGCGGTTCTGGCTGCGCACCGCGCTGGACGCTGAACTGCTGCGCTGGTCCTCAGCGGTGGAGCGGGCCCGCGAGATGGCCCGTCATTTAGGGGTGTTCGTCACTGAGCACGGCCACACCGACCCCGCACTGGCCCACGATCCAGCTCAATTGCGGCTGATCTTCACCGCGTTCACCGAGTACCTACGCTCACCAGCGGCTGCGGCGTCGCCGAACAAACCGTTGACTTCGGCCGCGATCGACGCAACGCAGTCCCAAACCCAGGTGTTCTACACGTTCATGGTCGACCACGCTCCCGAAGCCGCCGCGGCCACCGGTGATCCCCGCTGGGCGACGCTGACCGCGGCGCACACCCGGTTATGGGGGCCGGCGTTTCGCACCCGCCGCGCCAACCGGCACCGCGAATTGACCTGGTACTCATCCGCCGAGTTGCAGCAGATGCTGGGCTACATAGACGTGCTAGCGGCCGACCGCGGGATACCGGTTGCGGTGACTCACCCCGATGGGACTGTTTCAGTGATCAAGGGACTCGGCGATCCACAAGCCGCCCGCATCTGGTTGCTGCAAGCGTTGACCGGGCGGCGGGCCTCGGAGATCCTGATGCTCGATTACCAGCCGCTGCAGCCGATCCCGGGTGCCGAGCGGCCCATCGAGTCCGATGACCCGGACGCTTTCGTCGCAAAGTTGCGCTATCAGCAGACCAAGGTCGACGGTGTGGTGCCGACCATCCTGGTTGAGCAGGCGGTAGTCAACGTGATCAGCGAACAGCAGCGCTGGCTGGCCGACACCTACCCGCACCTGCAACCGAAGTATCTGTTCATTGGGGTCAAGCAGAATCTGGCCGGACGCCGGCCCCGGCCCTATGCCAGCTATCACGTGTCGTTGACCAGGATCGACAAGCTGCACGGGTTAACTGATTCGGCGGGAAATCTGTTGCGGTTCAGCCAAACTCACCGGCTTCGGCACACAAGAGCGACAGAGTTACTCAACGATGGGGTGCCGATTCATGTGGTGCAGCGCTATCTCGGGCATGCGTCACCAGAGATGACCTTGCGGTATGCCGCGACCCTGGCGGCCACCGCCGAAGCCGAGTTCCTCAAGCATAAGAAGATCGGCGCCCACGGTGTGGATATCGCGATCAGTCCCGCCGACATCCTGGACATGACCCAACTCTCGGCGCGCACCGACCGGGTGCTGCCCAACGGGGTGTGTCTGCTGCCCCCGTTGAAATCATGTGACAAGGGCAACGCCCCGTTGACTGAACTAACTGACCGATTCGCGTGGCGTTTGGCCGCGTGATGCATCAGCCCCGATAACTTGCCGGCCATGCCTGAAGACCGAAAGCAAGCAAGGGATGTGGCCTGTCTAGTCGTGTCGCGTGGAGGTCGACTCGTCGCTACCGAGGATCCCGGTGAGCCATTCCAGTTAGTCGATGCCTCCGGTGTCGTCGTCGAACCGGTGTCCATGTTTCTGCGCGAGCTGCTGGCCGCCGGCCGCTCACCGGCGACGTTGCGTTCCTACGGCATGGATCTGCTGCGGTGGTGGCGCTTCCTCGACGCCGTTGACGTCGGATGGCGCCGCGCGACTCGTACAGAGGCCCGCGACTTCAGCTGTTGGATTCAGCTCGCTGTCAAACACCGGCGCACGGCCACGGCCACAGTTACGGGCCGCAATGTCGCAACAACGGAGTCGGTTGAGCCGCCGAACCCCGTCACCGGCAAGCCCGCCCTGGGACCTGGGTATGCAGCGGCAACGATCGCCCACAGCGAGACGGTGCTCCGTGGCTTTTATGACTTCCAGCGCGATACCGGTACGGGGCCTATTCTCAATCCCTTTCCTCTGGATGTCGCGCGTCGCGTCGATCGGGCTAACGCCCACCACAACCCGATGGACGCGTGGAACCGCGACCGGGTGGGGCGTTACCGCCCCAAAGTGCCGAACCGGATTCCGCGGGCGATTCCCGACGAACGGTTCAACACACTTTTCGCGGCACTGCCGTCCAACCGTGACCGCGCTCTGGTGTCGTTCTGGATCTCGACCGGAGCCCGAGCATCGGAGCTGCTGGGTGCTCGCCAGTGTGACATCGACCCGGGCCAACAGCTGATCACTGTGGTGCGTAAGGGATCCCGCGCGATCCAGCAACTGCCCGCGTCGCCCGATGCGTTCGTTTGGTTGCGGCTCTATCAAGCAGAATTGCCGGACAACCTGCCGCACCAAAAAGCGCGGCCCCTGTGGTGGACGCGGCGACAACCGTTGCGTCCCTTGTCTTATCACGCTGCCCACCGCATGTTCGAACGCGCCAATGCCGCGTTGGGTTCGGACTGGACTCTGCACGACTTACGTCACAGTGCTGCCCAGCGTATGGTGCGCGACGAGCAATTGACGTTGACCGATGTGCAATGGGTGCTCGGCCATGCACACCTGACGACCACAGAACGCTATCTGACACCCACCACTGGCGAGGTGATCGCCGGTGTGTTGGCCCACCACGCCCGTGAGGCCGGCAAGTCAGATTCACCACCGCCGCCTGCCCCCGGCTATGACCCGCAGGCGTTGAACGTGCTGTTCGGGAGGTCGCTGTGACGGTGATCAGCACCAAACACGTTGCTCGAAAATCGCTTTCGGCACCAAAACCCCGCGGGCACAAGTAGGTGCACGCAATAAGGAGCTACGTGAGCGTTTCCAGCCCCGCCAGATCGAACACGCTTGGCCAGAGACCGAGCAATCGGCCGAAGACACACTGCGACGACTGACGTCGCCACCGTACGTCGTGGTTACAGCCCAGACGAACGCCGGGCGCCGGCGCGGCGCAACCAACCTACTGGCTTGGCTGGCGTCATTTCCCGGCGAAACCTGGCAAATGCGCTGGCAGAACAGCGGAGTTGAAAACTATCCCGGCCGTGCCTGGACCCAACTGCCGGTGGAGTGGTTAGCCAAACGCGGCCAAGCCGCCAGCTACATTCCGGGCGATCTGGCCTCGGGGCTGTTAATGCTGCTCTGCGGCGACATCATCCGCCCCAGCATGAAGTGGATGCTTACCCGAACACACGGCAAGCTTGCGCCCGCGATGGCACAGTCCAGAGACCCGGACGGCTTCGCACGGCTAGGCGTGGCCTCGATGAGCGAGTCCAGCTGCGCCGCCGATGCGCGCGTCGCGGCCACAAGGGTCGCGACCCTGTTGGCCTGCAAAGGCGGGCGCATCGCGGACATTACCGTTGGTGATTGCGTGGAATTGGTCGACACCATGCGCGAAGCGCACGCGCACGGCGGCCAGAACAAGCTCGACTTCTATCTACGGCTTCGCGCGATCGGCGTATTTGCCGAAGACGCACCGCACACACTAAGGGCTTTCGGTTTGGCGGCCGGTCGTCTGACCATCGAGGAGATGGTCGACCGATACCCCATACGATGCGAGCCGGTGCGCGACCTAATCGTCGACTACCTCCGCGAACGCCAAGCATCGCTCGACTACTCCAGTCTCGACATGACCTGTCGTACGCTGGCCGGCCTGTTTTGGGCACGGATCGAGGCCATCCACCCCGAGATCAACAACTTGCACCTGCCCCTGGACACCGCCAGGAAATGGAAGGAGGACATCGCCACGAAGAAGCGCAACGTCACTAATGCGGTCGGGGAAAAGATCGAAGTCTGTAGTCCGAGACTCAACGTCAAGGACGAAATGATGAAGGTGCGAGCCTTCTACCTCGACATCGCGCACTGGGCTGTCGACGACCCCGCCCGCTGGGCCCAGTGGGCGGCGCCATGCCCGATCAGCAACGCCGAGATCAGCCGCGTCAAGGAGCGCAAACACCGCAAGGCACGCATGGACCATCGGACCCGCGAGCGGCTTCCTGTCCTGCTGACGCTGGTGCGCAACGCAGTCGAACGTCACCGCACCGCCGAGCAACATCTCAGTGCCGCACAACAAACCCAGCCCGGGGAGGTGATTGCGGGCACTGACGGCCTGCTCCGCAGAGCCATCGTCGCGAAGTCGAAGGGCCGACAGTTCTGGGCTGAAGAGACCGCAACTGGCAAACGCCGCAACCTATCCTGCGAAGCAGACGACGCATTCTGGGCGCACGCAACCATTGAAGTGTTGCGCCTGACCGGTATTCGTTGCGAAGAGCTGCTCGAGCTCAGCCATCACAGCATCATTCAATATCGATTGCCGTCGACCGGCGAGCTGGTACCGCTCCTGCAGATCGCTCCGTCCAAGACCGACGCCGAACGGCTCCTGCTGGTCAGCCCTGAACTCGCCGACGTGCTCAGCGGCATCATCACTCGACTACGAGGGTCAGCCGCAGTAATACCCGTCGTGCCGTCCTATGACCTGCGTGAGCGGATCTGGAATCCACCGATGCCGCTGCTGTTCCAGCGTACTGTCGGCAACGAAAACCGGCCCTTCACCGCCATGGGCATCCGGAAACTGCTCGTTGACGCTCTCGCCGCCAGTGGACTCACCGACGCCACCGGCGAACCACTCACCTTCGTGCCGCACGATTTCAGACGGATCTTTGTCACCGACGCAATCATGAGCGGTCTGCCACCCCATATTGCCCAAATCATCTGCGGACACAAGACAATTGAAACCACGATGGGATACAAAGCCGTCTACCCGATGGAAGCAATCGAAGCCCATCGAGCTTTCATCGCCCGCCGGCGGGCAACCCGACCCAGCGAAGAATATCGGACCCCGACCGACGACGAATGGGACGACTTCCTCGTCCACTTCGAGAAGCGCAAAGTATCCGTTGGGACGTGCGGACGGGCGTTCGGCACACCGTGCATTCACGAGCACGCCTGTGTCCGCTGCTCACTGCTGCGGCCGGACCCAGCACAACGACACCGCCTAGAAGAGATCCGGAACAACCTGCAGGACCGGATTGCCGAGGCCAAGCTGCACGGCTGGCTCGGAGAAGTCGAGGGACTCCAGGTCAGCCTGGCCGGAGCCAACGACAAGCTCACCCAAATCGACCATCGACTGAACTCCGCGGGTCTGGTCGATCTCGGCACCCCACTTCTGCGGCCGAAGGTGTTCCCCTCATGACCAAGACATTGAGCTCGACTGGCAAGTTCAGAGAAGCATGTTTGAGCTGTGGGCATTTCGCGACGGATGTCACTCACGCCGGCGAGTTGCGCGATCAGCACACCAAGACCACCGCACTGATCGAGCTGCGCCGCGACCAGTACCGTCAGCGCACCGGTCGCGAGTTGACCGATGACAACGTATGGGTCCGTGAGCGGCTGCGCGAGCTGAACTCCCTGGACGCCATCCTCGAGCGACTGACTGCCGACGAATCCTCCCCCAACGAGGCCATCACCGGGGCCGGCACCGCCAAGAGGCTTCCGCTTCAGGTCATCGCCACCCGCGGGGCCCACGATTCTGCGCTCCGTAAAGCCGACCCCCGCACCCAGCCATGACCGTCACCCAGGCCTCGCTGGACGCTCTGGCCGCCCACACCAGCAAACGCCGCGGCGCTGTCAGTGCCCGGATCGAGAAGGCGCTGAAAGACATGCGCCGCGAACAGGCCGAGATCACGATCAGCAGCGTGTCCCGGCGCGCCAAGGTGACCCGCAAAAGCATCCACTACCGTCCAGACCTGCTCGCACTGATCCGGGCGCACCAGCCGCTCGCCGCTGTCGATACCGCGGCTCCACCGCAGGCGACTGACGGCGAACCGAGCATCGTGACAGCTCTACGGTCCAGGCTGACTGCCAGGGAAGACCTGATTACAGAGCTCAAAGCCACACTGCGCGAACGTGACCGCACCATCGCCACCCTGCACGGCGAGATCGAGAAGCTTCACGCCCAACACACGCCGTTGACAGCAACTCAGCGGTCCCTAGGTCCAGGCGCTGACACGGAACGGCTGGGCTAATTCCGATCGGACCGCGTCGAGGACGCAGCCGGCGGGCTATTCGACCCAACGGTTTGATCCCGGCCACGCAAGGTGTTCCGCAGCGACTGGACCGGACACCGAACTCGCCAGCCTCACCAGAGGATTCACATATCCGACTGCCGCAAAGAAGCGCCGGACAAGATCCATCACGCAATCTCCTGAGCCGATCCAAACATCAGGGACAACGCCCACCGCAACAGGTCGATCGCCGCGCTCACCTCCGGGTCGTCCAGATCGAGCCCTTCGGCCATCACACCTTGCGTTCATCCCGATTCGCACTGCGCTAGAGACGCACAACCGGTCAACGAGGTTCCACATCACAGTGCGGACATCTGCCAGCTCGCAGAAATCCCAGGACGCGGCGCTGACCGCGCGGCGTTACGCGCACGACCGCACGACATGTCGGCACCCCCACGTACGGTGCCGACATGTGGCAAGGGATTTACTGCGGGTCGGACGTGGGGCTCCATCCGGGAGCGGTGTAGTCCCGCTGGCATACCGTCCGGCCGGTAGCATCGGCCCAGGCGATGACATCCCGAATGTCCCACACGTTGCCTCCCGCGAGGGTGACAATCGGCGCCGGAAACGCCTGGACGCCATCGCCGCGGCGTCGCCAGGCGTTCACGGTATTGGCCTGCACCCCCAGAACCGCCCCGATCTCCTTGGGACCCGCCAGAAACCGGGCATCGTCCACCGATCAACCGTAGGTCCCCCACAAGTCGGGGCAATGTCGGCGCGCCGCCACCACAACCGTCGGAGATCTCTTACACTTGCGGTATCTTCGGTTGCCAACGGAAGGGCAGGAACCGGTGTCTGAACCAGCACGATCTATCGAGGGCCCGAATGTTGTCGCTTCTGGCAAACGGTCGGGCCGGTCATGGACCCTGATTCAAGGCGACTGCCGCGAACAGTCAGCACTGCTTGAGTCCAATTCAATCGACTGTGTCGTGACAAGCCCACCCTACTTCTGGCAAAGGGATTACGACGTGGACGGCCAGATCGGTATGGAGGCCAGCATCCAGGGTTTCGTCGACAACATCGTCGAGTCGATGGCGAGCCTGCGCACGGCACTCGCGCCGACCGGCACAGTGTTCCTCAATTTAGGCGACACGTACTACAACGCCAAGGGCCGGCCGCACGGCGAGGACCCCAAGCATCGCAGTCGACGCATGTCCGTCCTGCGCGCGGTAGATGGCCCGGGCCTGGGTTTGCCGCGCAAGTCGCTGATCGGCATTCCGTGGCGTGTAGCGCTGGCGATGCAGACGCAGGGGTGGACATTGCGCAGCGACATCATCTGGATGCGCAACACCAGCATCCCGGAGCCCACCGCCAAGGACCGGCCGTGGCGCAAGTTTGAGCACGTCTTCATGTTCACCAAGTCAACGAAATACCACTTCGACCGCGAAGCGCTGGCAGGCGAGGAGGACGTCTGGCTGATCGAGCCAGGGCGTAGCTCGCTGGCGCGAGGCACGCACTACGCTCCGTACCCGCGTGCGCTCGTTGAGCGCTGCATCGCCGTCGGCTGCCCGGAGAACGGCACGGTATATGACCCGTTCGCCGGTGGAGGGACGACCATGTCAGTCGCCTTGGAGATGGGACGCGAGGCGGTCGGCGTCGAGTTGAATCCGACGTTCTGCGACCACATCGCCTCTGTCCTCGACAACGAGGACGAGTAACCTCCCGGCAAGTGCTGGACACCACCACTACGGTAGGTGCGTGCCGTACCCGTCACCCGAAACGCTCGCCGCTGCAGCCGCCGACCTCGCTGGTAGCCATCCGCTGACGATCGTTACGATTCCGGCGCTGCTGCATACTTACCAACAGACCGGGGAAAGTCTGGCCGTCATCCCAAATTTCGGCACCAAGCAGGAACGACCAGTGCTTGAGGCGTTTCGTACCCGTGATGACCGCAAGAGCCCGTACCTCGCGGTGTGGAAGGACCCAGCGACATACATCCGGGCGGATTACCCAGGGTCGACACTGCAGCGGCTGCGCACCCAGGACCTACTTGGTCAAGAACTATTCACGATCGCGTGGAATCCAGCACACACCAAGCGTACGGGCACCGGACTACGGCCGACCGCCGGCGAGGCGTTGGCGCAGAACAAGAGCAAGCCAGTGAACCGGCTCAGCCTGGCGTTATGGCTGGGGCGAGACCAGGACCTGCCAGACTTTGATGCTTTCCTGGACTGGTTCGACGCCCAATACCCCCTCACAGGAACCGATCTCACCGACTTCTACGTTCGGTCGCTGCCCCGGTACACGACACCGACCGTGCCGATGGCTGATCTGCTCTGGATTGATCAGCCAACCAATGAGGACGTCGTGGAGGCCGTCCAGCCCGTGACGTCCGAAGACGAAACCCTCGACCTGCCGTCCACCGCACCGGTGCGCGTCACGGCCGCATCGGTCAGCCCTGCCCCTGATGAGGAGCCTACGACGACGACCGAGGTCGAAAGTGATCTGCTGTGGACGCGGGACTTCTGTGAATACCCGTTGCGGAGTGCGGATGTCACCCGCCTCACCAACGTCGTACTGACCATGCTGGACGATCGCCACGTCGTCCTACCCGATGCCGAGTCGTTGGTGCGACGGTGCGTCACTGCGCTTCTGGTGGGTCATCTTGTCCTGCAAGGCCCGCCCGGCACAGGCAAGACGACCCTCGCACGGATCCTGGCTGAGGCGTTCGAGGTGAGGCTACTGGAGTCCACCGCGACCAGTGACTGGTCACCGTTTCACGTCGTCGGCGGTCTGCGCCCCGCCAGCGATAACACCCTGCAGCCGTCATACGGCAAAGTCACCGACGCCGTCCACAAGTGTGCCCTCCACGTGCGGACCGACGTCACCGCCGAAGCCGAGGGCGGCGACGACCGGTCATCGGCACAAGCCCAGCGTTGGCAAGGCAGCTGGTTGCTCATCGATGAGTTCAACCGCGCCGACATCGACAAGGCCATCGGATCGCTCTACACCGTCCTATCCTCGTGCGACCCTGAGAACCTCAAACGCAGCCCAATAGACCTTTGGTTTGAAACCGAAGGGCGCCAACAAATCTGGGTGCCTTCCCGGTTCAGGATTATCGCCGCGATGAATGATCTCGACACGAGCTTCGTCAACCCGATCTCGCAAGGGCTGACCAGACGGTTCCAGTTCATCACTGTCGGCACACCCGTGCCCGCAGGAACTGACGGCACGAGCGCCGAGACACAGAGCAGCCTGGAACGAGCCCACCAGTGGCTCTCCACGACGTACGGGGCAGTGCTGTCGGTCGCTACCCTGGCCGACACCCATGACCAGCTGGCAGAGCAGATAACCCTTCTGCAGAACGTCATCGCCGGCTTTCGCCTAGGCAACGAAACGGCGGCCGGCTGGCCGATCGGCACCGCGCAGATTGTCGATGTGTTCCGTGTGCTGCTGCTTCAAACTGCGGCCGGCGCGGCTGCCCAGGAAGCGCTCGACTGGGGTATCGCCGACCGGGTTGTTCCTCAGATGGGTCAGCTCGATGATCTTCAGCTGGAGTTCGCCCACCAGCTCCTCGCGGATCTCCCGCAGTCACAAGCCGCTCTCACGCACCTCGTAAACCCGCACGGCGTATGAACGCCGCCGGAGCGGAGTGGCTGGGCGTGCACCCGACCGCAGATGACACCCTCATCGATGAGGCCCCTGGTGGTGCGTTGAGCAACCCCGGCAGACAGGCCGCTGTGGAAGCGTCGCTGTCGTTGTTGGGCCTGTACTTCTCGGGTGGTGAGCAGGAACTGTCTGACACTGCAGCGATTTCGCGTTCTGCGACCGATGTGGAACTGGACGTGCTTCGTGCAGGTTTGCGGCTGCGGGTCGCTTTGGCGGCCACACAACGGCTCCTCGGTTACCTCAGCGCCGTGGCCGGCAAGCCGACTTTCCGTTATCAGCTGCGCAGCACGGAGCAGGTGGGTTCGCTCAGCGGGGCGCTTGACATGAATCGATGGGCGACTCGACAACAGGGCGCAGGTCAGGATCTCACGTTCCCGGTCGTTGAAGTGACACGAGGTTCGCGGACACCGGAGAACACGCTGGCATGCTTTGCGGCGATGTGGCTTTCGCGGGAACTGCACGCTAGCTTCGCAACAAGTCTCGCGTCGCGAGAAGCAGTCGAGTACGGCGCCGTTCGACGGGCACGTGAGCGCTTGGCCCGCGTCGCACAGATCCCGGCCCTGGCCAACTGTCGCACCGATGCCGACGCCATCCGAACCCGCATCGCCGCCGAACAGCTCATTGCGCATGTCCAGCGCCGGCTGCGCCGCCGCGAAATTACCAACCCCAGGCCGTATCGCGAACTCGCCCAATGGATCGCGGACTGCCTTCAGGGTCGCCCCGCTGTCGAGCCCGGCACTATCGACTTGACCCTCTACGGCACCCGATTCGACAACAAACTTTACGAACTGTGGTGCCTCGGCGCCGTTGGACGAGCACTGGCCAACGCCATGAATCTCGCCGAACCGTCAATCGATCCACAATGGCGAGGCAAAGCTCCCGCCTACAGCTTCGAGAATTTCGCCGGGCGCATCGATATGTTCTTCCAACGGAGTCTGTCAACAGTCGACGACACCCACGGCGCCCGATGGATAAAACGCACTGGCCAACGCCTCGGCGGCATACCTGACATCGTCATCAAGGCGCGGCCAACCGGAGCGGCACCCCACTATGCGGTCATCGATCCCAAACTGCGACAACGCAATCGGCTCCCGGCCGAGGAACTCTACAAGATCCTCGGCTATTTGCAGAATTTCGACATAAAGCCCCCCACCGGGGTGGTATTGATCTACACCACAAGCCGACAGCCAGCCGAACCCGACCTGTTCAACGACGGTCAAGGTGGCACCCTCATGTCGATCGCACTCAACCCCGCCGCTCCCGCCCAAGTCACCGATGCCGCGCTCGAACAGATTGTGAACATCGTGCTCACCCTCATCGGCTACGCCCCACCGGCCAGTCGCGGCACTCGCAACGACCCGGCGAACCCCAGCGAAGACGAATCGTTGGAGGACACCGTCGCGGCCGTCAAAGCCTCGATCGTGAGTTGGAGCAAGAATCACCTTGCCGAAATCACCCCAAGCCGTGAACGTATCGAAACCCTCGTCGGTGAACACCGCTGGCACGCGCTCAGCGACGACGTCCAAGTGATGATGGCCACCGCCGACCTGGTCGGCCACCAACTCGACCCCGCCGCCGACTTCTCGGGGCCGGTCATCGGTATGTGCGCCGCAGTCGAGCACCTCCTCTATGAGACCATCGTCAATCCAGCATTCAGCAACAACCAGAATCGTCAAAAGCAGCTCCGAACACTGGGCGCCCTCCTCGACGCCATCGAACTAGCATGCCGAGGTCGGGGTGGCCCACTGCAGCAAGAGATCCGAACCCACTTGCTAAAACGCAACATTGAACCGAACGCAGTCGCCGTATTGATACCTGCCTGGCGGAAGATGAACAAGGCATTCAGAATCCCCGCGGCGCATCGCCAAATTGTCACCAAGTCGGACTGGCAACAGCTCTACCGACTCGTGATGGGATCCGAAACCCTGCTTTTACGTAGCTACGACGCTCTCCACCCCAGCCCAGCCCCATAGCAAACGAGGGCTGCGAGGCGTGTCGAGCACCCCAATGGCGGCCCAATGATCGGACTGGCCGCGGTCGTCGTTGACCTCCAAGACAAACCCGCAGCCGATCGATCGGGTCAGGCGGGCGGGCGGGCAAGCGGGCGGGCGGGCGGGCGGGCGGGCGGTGAGATTCCAAGCACCCGCCCGCAACCACGGGATACATACCCTCAGATAAAACTGTTCCCGACTGTGAATCCGGCATCACAATGAATCATTGGGGACAATCGGATACACCCTGATCGGGCCTACAGATAAGCAGCACAGAGGGACGCAGGTCCTTTTCCGCCGAAACGGACTGGCGCGCTATCACCCCACTGTCGCCTCCACCGCCACACCGGCCCTGAGCCCAACATCAGAGTTCGGGCAGAAAGTTCAGCACTTCCTCGATCTCATAGCCGACCTCGTAGGCACTAGGCAGGTTATCCCAGGTCGGGATGATAATTTGGTCAACTATCTCGTCGGCGAGCAGTCCGTAGAGCGCCTCGGTGTCATTGTTGAAATACGCCTGCATCAACTCGCCGGCCGGGTCGACGTAGAGGACCGCGTAGTCCTCATTCGGATCGGTCGGGATTTTCTTGGGGTAGCGCTTACCGTTGATGATCACCGCGCCGTCACACTCGACACCGATGGGCTGAGTCGGAGCGCCGGGAACACCTCCCACTCCAGGTTCAGGCTCGCCAGGCGGTGCAGCCTTCGGCTCGGGTGAATCCCGCCAGCGCCGCACCTGGCCTTCACTGGCACCCAATTGCAGAGCCATCTGCTTGATGCCGCCGGCACGATCAATGGCTGCCCACCTGTCCAGCCAGTGTTTGTCCACGCCAGCTGGCGGCTGGTCGCCGCGGGCGCGCCTCGCGATGGTGCGCTCGCTAAGTTTTCGTGTCTCAGTATGGACGGCGACGCGGCGGGCCATTTCGCGGCGCGCGCGTCGTGCAGCCTCTGCCTTCCTGGCACGCTCGGTCGCTCGTGCCCAGGCGGCGCCGAGTTCCCTTTGCTTGCGATCCTTCAACGCCTGCAACGCATCACGGAAGCCCCGGCGTGGCGGCTGCGCCGGCTCTTGACCTGAGGGCAAATCCCAGAATTTCACGATCGTTATGCAGCCCCTGGTAGCGCTTTGAGGCGATAGCTGCCGTTAGAGCGCGTACCGTCGGGCCGCAACGGATCTTCCAGGGCAGCAGGGTCCACGTTCTCCGGGATGCGGTAGAACCAGGCATCAGCGAGGCAGTCGCTCGGGTACAAATCGAAATCACGGGCGATGCGGCAGGCGTATTTCATTGCCCTCCAACGGCTGAACCCCTCGATCGAGGCGTACCAGACAGGCTGCTGCAAGTCCAGGAGTGGGTACTTCCATGCACCGGCGCCGACCGCGGACAGCCGGCCAAACACACTGGTGTATAGGGCCTTGATCATTTGCTCATAGTCCAGCCGGCCTGACGAGCGCGCTTCCTGCAGCCGTTTGCGCAGGAGCACGGCGAATCCTTTGAGCCATTGATGTTGTTCTGGCCATACCCATGCTGCATCAATATCCAACTCGGCGATCGCCAGACCCGCCCCACCGTTGTCGACCGGGGCGATCAGCTGCTGAATGTCGACGGTCGTGGCCCAAAAGGTCTCAGGTTTCGACCATGACATTCCGGGGTGGGGAACCGGCAACTGGGGGTACAAACCATCGCAGTCGTTGCCGGCCGGAACGGTGAGGTGAAACAAGCCCTGCGGGGGCCGCTGCTGATCGAACACTCTTGGGTCCGGCGTCACCCATTCCGGAGTTCCCCAGCCGCAATACAACTCGGCCGCTGACGGCAGGTATGCGGCCTGCTGGTCAAGTTCGACGTCAACCCCTGCCGTCGTCTTTCGGTGTTTGCGCCGCCAGTTCTTAGATGTCCACCACTGCGACGGCAACACTCCCCGGCCGCCGACACGCGCCGGCAGCGGACACGGCACCCGCTTGGCGGCAGCATTGCTCGGGCTGGGACGCGCTTTGCTCATCGCGGCGGCCAGGATCGTGCCCCCCACCAGCGCCCACCGGGGCGCGGGCAGCACCCCCTCCATTCCGTAGAGCCACGCGATGCGATCGGCAAGCAGATGCGCAGCTTCCGCCTCCTCCTCGGGCAATATTGTCGAGGTATCGACGATGCCGATCACACCACGATCCGCTGGCCTTGACCCCGACGGATCCAGATGAGTTGCTGGCATCAACACGACATCGACAGTCCGATTAGGCCACCGATCAGGTTCCGGTGAGCTAAATGTGCATCCGAAGAATCCGGACTTCTCATAGCCCACAGTGACACCGAAGAAATCCGCGACGACATCCTTCAACGTCTTCGCTGTTACCGAACCGCTGGGAAAGCTCAGGGCTTCCAACGCTTCTCCGCTCACCCAGACCTGCGGGTTCTGACTATCTTTTCGGCTCTGCCACGGGTACTTGATCACCAGATCAGTCAAGTGATCCGGTTCCTCGAGTGGCCGCGACACCACGACGCCTGCCGGCGTCACGATCCCCAAACTGGTCACGATCAACACTCGATGATCAGCCCCGGAGAACTCGACATCTTCCCATTGCCGCGACTTACGCACCCAACGACCCTGCACTGCAACAGATTCCGATACCGCCTCGCCTTCGCCGGCGCGATCCCTCAGGTACGCCTGCACGGTAGAGTCCCACCAGCCGCGGATGCCACCCTGATCGGGATCGCCGATCACGACATCAGGGCCGGGGAAATCGCTGGGAATCCCGCGACCCAACTGCGTGACCACCTGCTGTCGCGACAGAGCGACCAAAGCCCCTTCGACCTGATCGGACCGCTCATTGATCAGCCACTCCACAACGTCGCTCGCATCGCCGTCCGCGGCCTTGAGCCGCCACACCTTCCCGCCGGCCAGCAGACGAACATCGGTTCCGTTCATGACCGCTCCGCCTTTCCGCCAGCAGCACCCGCCGGCGGGGGGAGGAACTGGTCAACCAAGCCGGCCGCCAACTGGCCTCGCCGCCACTTACTGCGCAAATTCTCAACAGCAGAAGCCGTGCGCCCCACCTGGATCGCAGCTTCAGTCACCGTCAACGAAAAGTCCAGTGCCACCCGCGCATCGGCAATTGTCCAGCGCGCACCGGATTTGTCCGCAGTGACCGCGGTTCGCTCCGCTCGGCCTCGCGTGTAGCGGCGACGCTCACCGCCTGACCTCTTGCCCACCATCCTTGACCTCCTGCAATCACCCTCATTCTATAGTTGTATGCCGACTGAGGTCCAGTCATCATCGGACACCCCGCGGCGATTACCGGGCAACCCTCGGCGAGTGGGCAAACGATCCACGACAGCCTCCCCTTGTGTAGCGCCACCCACGACGCCGTCATCTGCATTGACGTGCTCCCCGCCATGAATGGCGGGGAGCACGTCAATGCGTGTTGGCTCTCAGCTTGGTCGCTGCGTTCTCCGTGGCCGGATGGGGTTTTGGCGGGTTTGGTCATGCGTCGCCGTTCTGGGTGGTGGTCCAGCAGTGGTCGCATACCGGGGAGCGAAGGGGTAGTTGTGGTCGGGGGGTGGCGTTGGGGGCGTTGCAGGCGATGCATGCGGATGCGCCGATCGTGGCGTTGATGAGCAGGTCGCGGCTTAGTGAGCTCACTGGCGGGGTGTGGTTGTGCGCGGCGGTGGTGGGTGGGCGGTCAAGGACCTCATGGACCCAGCGGGTCAGGCCGTCGGCCAGGGGGAGCTGGGGGAACAGCCGGCGGGCGCGGCGGGCGGCGCCGGCCAAGACGGCCGCCACATCGGTAGCGGGCCGGCCAAAGTGGAGCTCATCGGCGCGTAGGACGTCGAATCGCTGTTCGGCGGTGGTGGCTGCGAGGACCTGGCCGTACCACGATGCGGTGGTCTGTTGGGCGGCGGTGCGGGCCGCGCTGGCGTGGTCGCGATCCCAGGCCTGCTGCAGGGGGAGCAGGCGAGGTCCGGACCCGGGCATGTTGTGGGAAAGCCGCCATAGCGCCAATCCGCAGGGGCGGTCGAGGTGGTCGGGCAGTGGTGCGTGCAGGATCGCCAGGATTTGGGCGGGCAGGTAGCCGCGGGCGAGTTGGCGTTTGATCGCGGCGCCGAGCATCCAGCGTTGGGTGCGGGCCAATGTGCTCAGGGGTGTGGGGAGTTGGTGCAGCACCTGGCGGACATCGTGTGCAGAAACATCGACCGTGACCGGTCGGGTGGTGTGTGGGCGCTTAGTCGCCGTGGGGGTAGGGGGTAAGTACTTTTTCTTGGATATTTTTTCCTTATAGGGCGTTGCGGAAAAGGTGACCGATTGTCGTGCTGTTGAGTGTTTTTGGGTGGTGATAACGCGGCCTTTGGCGTCGCGGTCGAGGATGGCGATACCGGCGCTGAATTGGGTGTGGATGGCGATGGTGGCGTGGTTGCCGCGGCCGCGGGCGGCTTCGTAGGTGATCAGTTCGGCGGCGTGTAGTGCGCGCAGTGCGCGGCCGATGGTCTTCAGGTCGTAGCGGTGCCCGCTGTGGTTGGCACAGAGGTTGACGAGCTGGGTGAGGCGAATTTGGTCGTCGGACAACCGTTTCCAGCCACACAACAGCTCGAGCACCGCAAGCAGGACCTGTTTGCGCGCCCCACCCAACCCCAACGTGGCAGCATGCGACTGCACCCGCAGCTGCACCCGCCGCGCATCAGCCACCGCCACCCGACACCGAAACCCACCCCCATCGCGATGCGGTAAACCCGACACGGCCGGCGTAGACACGGCAGTATCCGACGGTTCGACTACAGCGGGAATATCGGTGCGTTGCCTATTATTGCGTAATCGGTTGCAACAAAACACAATCGCCCCTGTCACACCTATTTAGGGCGCGCAGAACCAGGCCAAGTAGTAGTACGTGCATGAGACCTTTCCATGCGGATAAAAGACAGCACGAAATCACGCCAAATAAAAAGGAATCAAACTGAAACCGCGCCTTAAAAAGGTGCAGAACAGTGTCACGTAATTACGTGCACCACAATGAAAACACCTAAAACCGAGGTGTTAACGAATCACTCAGAGACAGTCGATGTCTCGACGAGGAAAGAATCAGATTGCGTGACGGCGCGCCACCACAACACGGTGGGCTCTATACATACGCGGGCCTCCCTTCTCTATGTCTACCCACCGGGGATCGTGACACGGGCACGGCGGGAGACGAGGTAGGACACGCCGCCAACCCAGCAAGGAGCATGCACTACGCCCGAAAAACACTCCGGCGGCGAAACCATAACGGTTCCGCCGCCGGAGAACAGAGCTGCTCTACAGCTCCTGGTGGCTAAGTGACGCCGGGAGGTGGTTGGGTAGACACACGAAGGGGCGTCCCTTTCTCACGAATGACCTGCACATATGCACATCACTATGAGCACCTGTGGACACAATAGCGGACATTCTGAACATAAGCTGCCGATGTCGACGGCGTGTTGCTGGACATACTGAACATTCCAGGCAGTAAACACAACAAGAATCGAGCATATTCCCAGGACAGAGCGGCCACAAGGTGGCGTACTATCAGAGCACACCGACCCCACCCAGACAGGCGCGAAGGACCCAAATTCGGATGGAACTGGAGACCCAGCCCCAGCCGGGCCGCCCAACCATCAGCGCCAACGAGGCCGGTCGCCGACTCCGCCGTGATCGACGCACAATCCAGAAAATGATCGCCTCCGGCGACCTAGAGGGCGGCGAACGCCCCGGAAAACAACGCCGCTGGTACGTCTACGAAGACCAGCTCACCTCGGCAACCACACCCCGCAGCTCCCCGCCCTACCAACAGCCCGGGGACACCGACCTTCAACAAGAGATCAACCGACTACGAGCTGAACTGGTATCAGCCAATGAAACCACCCGGCTGCTGCGCGCTGCCAACGCCGAGATCCTGCATGCCGCAGAATCCCAACGCGCAGTAACCAAACGCCTGATCGACGTCAACGAAGAGTTTCGGCAAGCCATCATCGAATCCGAGCACAGCCGCGACCACCTATGGAAGGTCATCTCTTTCTACGGCACCGCGCTCGGCCAGTACACAACGCCGGGAACGCTAGCCGAATTCGAGCCGCACCAAAGTATTTGACGGTGATGACTCGGCAACATACCCGCGGTGCTCGCGCCGCCGCGGATACATCTCGCTGATGAGTTTCCAGATCTCTCGCTCCCGACAAACCGCTCCAGCAGTGGGTGGCGCCGCCACCACCTCCCAGAACTCGGAGCCATCAATTTGACGTGCTCCCCGCCATGAATGGCGGGGATTCCCGTGCGGCTACGCCGCTGTTGGGGTGCTTCCTGCTTCGTCGCCCCGCGCCTCCCGAGTGGTGGGAGGACTTACCGAGGCTCCACCGGCGTTTCGTCTCTCTGCCCGCCCGGCAGCGAGAATGGTCTTGGCGGCGTTGTGGTCGCGGTCGTGGACCACTCGGCACTTCGGGCACGTCCACGACCGAATCTGCAGTGGCAGTTCGTCGAGTCGGTGCCCACAGTCCGAGCAGGTTTTGCTCGATGCCAGCCACCGCGACACGGTGTGCACGGTGCGGCCGTAGCGGTCGGCTTTCTCGTCGATGATCCGCACGAACTGACCCCATCCGGCATCGCTGATTGCCCGTGCCAGACGACGGTTTCTGACCATCCCCACGATGTTGAGGTCTTCGACGTGGATCACTTGATTCTCGCGAACCAACGCCAAAGCCTGCTTGTGGTGATAGTCCCGCCGAGCACGGGCAACCTTGTTGTGCGCGACGGCTACCTTGCGCCGCGACTTGTCCCTGCTGGCCGATCCTTTCTGCCGTCGAGACTTCTCCCGCTCCAACCGCCGCAGCTTCCGCAGCTTGCGACCCAAATGCTTCGGATTGACGACATCGGCCCGACGGCCATCGGTGGTGGCGGTCGTGGCCAACCGAGCGACCCCTACATCCACACCGACCTCCCGGTCCACCACGGGCAGCGGTGAGGCCCCAACGTCGACAACGAAACTGGCGTAGAAATGGCCATCGGGTTCCCGAATGATCGTGACCGACGACGGCGTGCTGGGTAGCTCGCGTGACCAGCGCACCCGCACCTCGCCGACTTTGGCCACGAACAGCCGGCCGTTGGCTTTCAGGCTGAACCCGTTGCGGGTAAGCCGAAACGACTGCCGGTGATCCTTGCGGGATTTGAACCGCGGCCGGCCCACCCGCCGACCCCGACGTTTCCCACTGGTTGAGTCGAAGAAATTGCGCCAGGCGCGGCGGGAGTCGTTGACCGACTGCACCAACGCCACACTCGGCACCTCGCACAACCAGGCTCGCTCGGTAGTGGTCTTGGCCGCGGTGATCACGCAGCGCTGAATCTCGCTGTCGGACAACTTCACCCGAGCCCCATACGCCTCGTCGCGGACTCTCAGCGCGTCGTTGAACACCACCCGGCAGCACCCGAACACCCGCGCCAGCATCTCCTGCTGGGCCGATGTCGGTTCGATGCGATACCGGTAGCGCATCTGCATCCCCCGACTGTAAAGGCCGCCTATGACAACAACCCCGAGCTATCGCCGTGCCCGGCACAGCGTGTCGCTGCTGCACGCCCACGTGGTGTTCGTGACGAAGTACCGGCGACCGGTGTTCACCGACGCCATGCTCACCCACTGCGAAAACATCATGCGCGATGCCTGCACCGAACTGGGCACCGAGTTGGTCGAGTTCAAACCCGCTCTGCGGCACTACGAGCGGCCAAAGCCGGACTCGACCCCAGCATGCGCTTCGACACCTGGACCGCCCACGACGACCTGCGCTACGACCGCACCCTGCTCGGGGATCTGACCTCACTGCGATTCCTCGACGCCGGCCAGTCCGCGATCGTGCTCGGGCCGGTCGGCGTCGGAAAGACCCATCTGGCAACAGCGTTGGGGCACATGGCTATTCGCCGCCGCCACACCGTCCTGTTCAGCCGCGCCGACAAACTATTCACCCGGCTACGCGCGGCACGGCTCGACCACACCGTCGACGCCGAGATCCGCCGCCTGGCCGCCATCGACGTCCTCATCATCGACGACTTCGCGCTCCGCCCACTCGACGCCACCGAAACCAGCGACTTCTACGAAATCGTCGTCGAACGCCACCGCACCAAGACCACCATCGTGACGTCGAACCGGGAGCCCGCCGAATGGCTGACCATGACCGCCGACACCCTGCTGGCCCAATCAGCCATCGACCGGCTCACCAGCGCCGCCCACACCCTGGTCATCGAAGGACCGTCCTACCGCCAACGAACCCGACCCCAACTTGACCCCAACCCCGCCGACAAGCATCCTCAATAACGCGCCATGGTGGTCCCATCCCCCTGGCAATCAGGTGGTCCCATCACCCTGGCAAGCGACAACGGCGATCGGTCGCGGCGCACGTCGGCGACTCTGACTTCAACGGGGCCTCTGCTGCAACGCCGCGACGCCGCGATGGGCGCCGTCAGGCCGTCGATTTAGCCGGCGGGTTTGGTCATGCGTCGCCGTTCTGGGTGGTGGTCCAGCAGTGGTCGCATACCGGGGAGCGAAGGGGTAGTTGTGGTCGGGGGGTGGCGTTGGGGGCGTTGCAGGCGATGCATGCGGATGCGCCGATCGTGGCGTTGATGAGCAGGTCGCGGCTTAGTGAGCTCACTGGCGGGGTGTGGTTGTGCGCGGCGGTGGTGGGTGGGCGGTCAAGGACCTCATGGACCCAGCGGGTCAGGCCGTCGGCCAGGGGGAGCTGGGGGAACAGCCGGCGGGCGCGGCGGGCGGCGCCGGCCAAGACGGCCGCCACATCGGTAGCGGGCCGGCCAAAGTGGAGCTCATCGGCGCGTAGGACGTCGAATCGCTGTTCGGCGGTGGTGGCTGCGAGGACCTGGCCGTACCACGATGCGGTGGTCTGTTGGGCGGCGGTGCGGGCCGCGCTGGCGTGGTCGCGATCCCAGGCCTGCTGCAGGGGGAGCAGGCGAGGTCCGGACCCGGGCATGTTGTGGGAAAGCCGCCATAGCGCCAATCCGCAGGGGCGGTCGAGGTGGTCGGGCAGTGGTGCGTGCAGGATCGCCAGGATTTGGGCGGGCAGGTAGCCGCGGGCGAGTTGGCGTTTGATCGCGGCGCCGAGCATCCAGCGTTGGGTGCGGGCCAATGTGCTCAGGGGTGTGGGGAGTTGGTGCAGCACCTGGCGGACATCGTGTGCAGAAACATCGACCGTGACCGGTCGGGTGGTGTGTGGGCGCTTAGTCGCCGTGGGGGTAGGGGGTAAGTACTTTTTCTTGGATATTTTTTCCTTATAGGGCGTTGCGGAAAAGGTGACCGATTGTCGTGCTGTTGAGTGTTTTTGGGTGGTGATAACGCGGCCTTTGGCGTCGCGGTCGAGGATGGCGATACCGGCGCTGAATTGGGTGTGGATGGCGATGGTGGCGTGGTTGCCGCGGCCGCGGGCGGCTTCGTAGGTGATCAGTTCGGCGGCGTGTAGTGCGCGCAGTGCGCGGCCGATGGTCTTCAGGTCGTAGCGGTGCCCGCTGTGGTTGGCACAGAGGTTGACGAGCTGGGTGAGGCGAATTTGGTCGTCGGACAACCGTTTCCAGCCACACAACAGCTCGAGCACCGCAAGCAGGACCTGTTTGCGCGCCCCACCCAACCCCAACGTGGCAGCATGCGACTGCACCCGCAGCTGCACCCGCCGCGCATCAGCCACCGCCACCCGACACCGAAACCCACCCGAGCGGGAATGCTGCTGATCGGCGTGAGATTGGAAAGCGACCGCATTTTTAGCACGAAGAGACGGTGAGTGATTCCTACTTGAAATATTGTCAGGTGGAGTTGACCCGATTCCGGGCAAGCCTTTACCCTGAGAAGTACCTGTCACGGTAAATCCCTCTCGCTCGCGAGAGGATCGGCGAAGCGAAGTCGGCAAACTTCGCTCCCAGACTCCGGAGCTACTCGGTTCCGGCGGGGTGATAGCTAACAACTCCGTTCCCCCTCTGGGGGGAAGTCTGTCTACAGCTGATCCTCGATGTAGTTGTTGCGAACTGCGTTGTGTCGCGCCTCTTACGGCGCGAAGGGCTCCCCCTTCGGACTTAGTTAGGGCATGGACCTGAGCGTGTTAGAAACGGCATGGGGGGCCGCGTATTTGCCTGAGTCCGGCCGCCCGTGTCTGTTGCAGAAGACTGGCAAACAGAACACCAAAAGGTTTCACGGTGATGAGTTCTGCGCTCAGTGCGATCACGATGCACTGCCCGTGAGTTTGGCGGTGACGTGAGCCGGTGGGGTCCACAGGCCGAGTGCTCCGCGGCATGGGATCGGCTCAGGCAGCAGCCGAGGTTGCTCGAGCACCAGGTGCATAATCTGGCGTCGATCGCGGCCGCTGTGTTTCACGTGTTCGACGTAGGCCGATTCGCCCCACGGTCGGCAGCAGCCCGCGTCCGGGTGAACATCGACCAACTCGACCGTGCCGATGATCGCGCCACAGACGAACAGGCCCCGATTCAAAGGGCGCTCACTGGTGTCGCTCCATGCGCCACGGATCAGCGGCGAGGCCCCCCCGCGTTCAGACCAGCGGCCGCCGGCGTGGATGGCGAGTGGGCCGCGGTATTTCCATGCCGGGGTGCGGTTTTCGATATTCTTGCCGACCTTCATGATTGCCCACGCCCAGGGCTGCATGACGGTGAGCGCCTTGATGGGGTGCGTCGTCATTTCATCCTCTCCGCTCCGGATTGACGCAGGAGTGTGGCGGCGTCGTTGACTTGGTCGGCGCGGTGCAGTGCCGCGTCCCGCACGAACTTCGAGACACTGACCCCCGCTGCCTTCGCAGCCGCAGTAACGCTCCGCTTTTCCTCCGGCGTCATCCGGCAAGCGCGAATCACGGTGCGCTGACGCTTCTCCGATCTCGTTGTCATATAGGCCGCAATGACATGTTGGCGAGGTAGGTCACGATGCACTTGCCTTGGTGGTGATGGCCGGATCGAGTTGTTCGAGGAGCTTCTCGTGCTGCCAGGTGTTACGAAGGTCGCGCACCGAGTTTTCGACGTGCTGGCGGACCATGGCGAGGCCCGCGAGTCGGCCGGTGAGGTCTGCGACGCTGATCGAGAACTTGTGCCCGGCGGGCGGTGCGCGGTGTCGGTGCTGCTGCTCGACGAAGCAGTAGGCTTCACGGAAGTTGACCGGGCACAGGGCAATGCGCTGCGGGCGGTCATTGCAGAGGCACCTGCGGTTGGTCCCAGATGGGCTCCCACCAGCCCCGCTCAAGGCTGGTGACGATTGAGGCGAGGTGCCCGAGCATGGCGGCGTAGCTCATGCCGTGCCGGACGATGCAGCCGTTGTTGGAGACGGGCATGTCGCGTCCGCAGATCGGGCACCACTGGTCAGGGCTGTCGGGCGGCGACGGCGGAATGGCGCCACTGCCGGGGCAGGCCCGGCGCTTCAGCGCGGCCATAAGCACTGCCCCGAATGGCCGGCGGGAAGGAAGCAGTCACGCTTGCCGCGGCGCAGATGCTCGGGCTGTGGTGTTGGGTTGGGCCGGTTGACTCCGTGCACCGCGTATCCCATGCCGCAGTCGCATCCGTACGGGCAGTTCGGGGTGGGGTAACTCTTTGGCGCGAGTTGCGCTTGTGCCGCTTCCGGTTGTGCGCGTGTGGTTTTTAACTCAGCGACAAGCTCGCGGTGTAGTTGGTCGCCGTTGCCGAACTCAACGGCGTACTGCGAGCGTGAGATCAGATCAGGGTTTGCGACTGCGTCGCCTATAGTCCCCGCTCCCAGGATGTCGCCGTGCTTCAGACCCAACAGCTCTAGCTCGGTCGCGGTGAACTGCCACGTGCCATCACTCATTGCTTCTGCTCCGTTCTGTCGCCCGCTCGGGAACGCGAAGGATCGGTGCACGCTGGACGATTGCCGGGCACCTCGTCGAACAAGGTCGCTGCGGGCATGGCGCGGTTGCACCAGATGACCTCAACGCGTGCCTGTTTCGTCCCACCCTGGCCGGTGATGGTAGGTATTTCGATGCGCGACCAGCCGGCGAGCGCGCTGTCGTAGAGGTCGCTGGCATAACCGCTGAGCACCACCGATGCCCGGGCATCGAGTAAAGCCTTGATCAGCGCCGTGTGGCTGGCGTCGTCGCGCATATCGACCCGGTAGCCGCTGTTGGTGCGCGTCGATCCGAGATAGGGTGGGTCGACGTACAGGCATACTTGTTCGATTGCGCCGTACTTCTGCACCACCTCGATGCCCGGGCGGCATTCCAGGCTGACGTGATGCAACCGCTCGGCCGCCGACGCCATCCGGTCGACGTAGGCATCGAGGTAGCCAGGCATCGACTTCGACGAGCCTTTCGGGTCGACGAAGTAGCGCCACCCGGTTTTGCGGAGTGTGCCGCTGCGGCCCTGGGTGATCTTCAACCATGTCAGCCGCGCTACGTTGAGGTCGTTGAGGTCGTTGAGGTCGTTGAGGTCGTCGAGGTCGACGAGGTCGACGTCGAACGCCGTTAGGTGCTCGTTGCGTGCGTGCGGGGTCAGTGTGCATACCCGCATCAGTTCCTCTGGTTTGTTTCGGAGTACGCGCCAGAAGGTCATCAGGTGGCCGTCGAGGTCGTTGACGGTTTCCATGCGGCTGCGCGGCTTCGCGAGCAGCACGGCCAGGCTCCCCGCGAACGGTTCCACATAGTGTGCGTGTGGCGGCAGAAACGCGGCGATCCGTTCAGCGAGGAGGGTTTTGCCACCGAAATAGGTCATCGGCGGCGCGGTCATGCGCTGACCCCGAGTGATTCGGCCACGACACCCCGTACCGCCTGCCCCCCGGCGGCCCTGTCCCGCACCACCTGGCGCACCGACACCTTCAGCTCCGACGCGATCCTGGATGCCGGCAGACCCAGCCTGGTCAGCTCAACAACCCGCAGCTGCCGTTGCGCTATGTCTTCGGCAATATCCGCGCGCGACAACCGCGGCGGCCCGCTGCGGAAAGTGACCGCCCGCGGGTCGTCGATACTTTCTTCGTCCCAGTCCATGGGCAGCGGCCACCCCCGGCGCAAACCCTCATTCGTGGCCCTGGTGCTGCCGCCGGGGACCATTTGCAGCTCGCAGAACAGGGCGGCGGCCCGGCGGGCGGTACCGGCGCGCACCGTCAACAGAGCAGAGTCCATCAGGCGAGAGATGTTGCCCGAACACGATGCCCGGCCGCCCGTATAGCCCATCCGGCGGCCCAGATCGTCGCGGGAGTAGCCGAAAGCCACCAACGACTGCAACCGGCGGGCGGTGCCCACGGAATCCACCAAGTCCCCCTCAGCGACGACCGCCAGCCTGGATTCGGGAACAGGGACCGCCAGAATCTTGTCCGCGACGGTGCGGGTGATCCGCTGGGACGGCCCGGCGCCGCGGTCGCGGCGTCCACGCAGGATGTAGTGCAGTCGTTTGCGATCAACCCCGGCCATAGTGGCCAATCCCCGCAGGCTGACACCGGCAGCTACCAGAGCACGGATGTGCGCGCGCGCCGGCGCAGCATCGACGTAGCTGCATTCGTAGCCGACGCGCGACCGGCGGTTCATGTCGCACCGGTGGCAATAGCCGCGGCGCAGCGGGAAGTACTCGAGTCCGCATTTCTCGCACGGCTTCATCCGGCCAGGTTCGATAGGTCCGCTGGAAATGCGTTGCGTATGGTCATCCATGGGTCAACCCCACTGCCCGTGTTTGCCGGCGATGAGGCCAGCGCATAGGCCAAGGGTGCGCCAGGCCGAGCATCCCGCGCGGCAGTCTGTGGCGATCATGCTGCAACTCCACGCTGCCGCGGCGCCAGCGGACTTGAGCGCGCGTGGAGCTTCACTCGGCAGCCGAAGACCAACCCACTCCCCCGGTCGATGCGGGCAGCAACTCGACGTTGCAACGGTCGTGGTTGGCGACCATGATCGCGGCGACACCAGCCAACTCCATATCTGCTGTGAGGCAACCGAATCCGAAGAAACAGCGGCGCCCAAGTCGTTACGGGCGCATCGGCGTCGACGCGTGGCGCGGCGGTGGTCGACTGTGGCAGCGCAAAGGGTGGACGCCGCTCGGCGGGACCTGTTCACGCGACCTCACGCACCGGTGGTTGAGCACCGAGGATTTCGGTGAGCTGGGGCGGCAGGTCGCGGTACTGCTGTGCGATGAAGGTGCGTTGGCCGAGGAGGTGATGCAGTCCGGCGATGGCCTCGGCGCGTTGCACGGTAATGGTGTGTGGCCGCTGCGTCGGCCGGTGGAGCCGTCCACCGAGTTCGCGTGAGAGCCAGAGCTGAGGCCATCCCCGTGCGAGCATGTCATCGATCAGCCGCCAGCTGCGCTCAGCGTTCACTCTGGTTGAGGGGCCGGCGGCGAGCAAGACCGCCGCGACGGTCAGTGCGCGGATCTGGTTGTCGACAGTTATCGGGATTCGCCGGCGGTCGCCAGTGACGATTGAGGTGATCAGCGCTGTGGGTTGCCCGCAAGCCTTGGCGATCACCTCGTGGTGAGGCACTTCGGCGGCAAGTGTGACCAGGTGTGATCGCGCCTCATCGGCCAGCACCAACTCCGAACGACGAGCAGACATCTCCGCTCCTGTGCGGCCAGTGTCCCATCGCCAACCGGCGAGGGTTTCCAGCATGCGAATCCGTGCTTGAGGTAACGCGTTGTGCCGCCACAGTTTTCGTTGTTGAGCGCACCACTGGTAGATCTCGACGGAACCGTCGGTGAGGGTTTCGTGGTGCGAATAGGGGACCCGGCAATGACCGTGTCGGACAGAGAATTGTTGCAGCGCCTCGTAATGCAGCGCCCAAATAGTTTCAGATCGGTGCCATTGCAATGCTCCCGCTGCTGCGGGGGTGGGTGAGATAACGCAGATTTCGTCGAGCAAGGTCTGTGTCAACGTTCCGGTGACCCGGCGCCGCCGCACCCCGGCTAACCATTGGCCGAGTTCCAGATCGTCCTCGACGACGTCGGCCGGCGGATTGGCGTGTCCCTTCCAGGCGACGTATTCGGCCAGCAGATTGAGAGCGGCCGCATCGCGGGAAGACAAGGGATTCCAGTTCCAGCCGCTGATGTCCTCGAGTTGCTGAATCTGCCAGCCATCCAGGCGCCCCTGGCTGTGCGCCCTGCGCTGGCGGGCACACCAGCGCCCCACCGTACCAACCGAGGATCCACGAGCAGAATCCCGCAACACGGTGCGGGCGATCTGGGGGCAGTCCAGGCGCAAACCGCCCTGGGCAGTGGCGAGGTCACGCACTTGACGGCACTGATCTTCCCACCGGTGGCCGCTGATATCCCACACCCAGCCGGGCACATCGTGGAGTCGCACGGCCCGATCGGCTGCCAGTGTCCCCCACCTGTAGGCGCGGCGCTGACCTTCACACCATTGCCCCAGCGAGGTCGACCGCGCCGGTAAATGACCGTGGCCGGTCACGTAGCGGTGCAGCTCGGCGAGCGAGTCCTCCCAAGTGCGCGAAGACAAGTCCACCAGCCGCGCGTGAATGCCGTGCGGATCCCGTAGCGACCACACATCGACATCGAGCAATCGCCGCCCCACCGGCCGGCCGTTCTGGCCCTGTGATCGCCTGCCGGTGCCGGCGGCCAGCTCCACGGCGAACCGTTCGTCCATGGACCGCAAGCCCCGCAGAATGCGCCACACCGCCCGAAACGAGCCCGTCGACAACACGGTGTCGTCGTCGACTCCCGCAGGGATAACCACCGGAATCAGCACGACGCCGGTTTCTTTGCCCTCGGACCGTCGCAGTAACCGGCCGACAGCCTGCACGACGTCGACATCGGAGTACTTGGGATCAGCAAACAACACCCCGTCGACAGAAGGGATATCCACCCCTGCCCCCAGGCAACGGGCGCTGGTAATGACAACCAGCTCCCCGCACCCTGCGGAGCGCAACAGCGACAACGCCTCGGCGCGCCGGCGCGCCGGATCGGATCCAGCGACCGTCCGCGCCACCACAGTGCGCCCGTCCGCCAGGCGCAGCCCGTCCACGGCCTCGGCGAATCGGCGAGCCCTACAGACCCGGCTATGGAAACTCAATACGCGACTCACGCCCTGCTCGGCGGCTTTGATCACCGCGGCCACCGGGTCCGGCGACTGCTGATGTCCCGGCGATTCGTAGACCATGACGCGATAGTCGGCGAGCAGCTGACGCCTGATCGCTGCCGCAAAATCCAGCGTGTAGGCCACCGGGCCGAACACCGCTTCGTCTCGCATCGACAACCCACCTTGGCGGGAGTCCGTGGTCACGGGTGTGGCCGTCATGAACAGCCGCGACCGCACGAAACCGTCGCCGAACACTGCGCGGAAACCCTCCGAGGACCACCCAGCTAGCGTGTGGGCCTCATCTGCCACCAACAGATCGGCGACCATCCCGCACGCCTGAACCGCCTCTACCACAACCGATACCGAGTGATACGTCGAGAAGATCACGATCGGGCGCCGCGGACTGCGGTGAGCAACACGGGCCGCTAGCACCGCGGGGCTGGTGCTCACACGGGCCCGAAGCTGCGCCCACCACGGTGCATCAGCCTGCGCACTGGTACGGGTGCGACCCCATTCTCCCTCGGCGGTCGAGGGATCCGAGCAGGCGATCAGGGCCTCAAACGTCCATCCCCGCGCGGAGCGCCACTCGGCCAGGGTCTGGGTCACTAACGCCAATGACGGCACCACAACTACGGTCAGCGCAGCGTGACACCGCTCGGCGTACCAGCAACCCACCAACGTTTTGCCGGTACCGCACGCCATGACCAACTGCGCACGCCGATGCCCGGTCAAGGTGCGCTCCAAAGCGGCCAGGGCTTCCCGCTGATGGGCGCGCGGCCTGACCACGGCGCCGTGCTCCCCGTCGCCGGTTACCGTCGCAGCCTCGCTGCCCGCCGCGGCTGCCATTTCAGGATGCTGGTTAGCGCTGCTCATGCCGATGCCTCCTGGGCGTAATTGTCGACTGCGGCGTTGAAGTAATCGTCGGACTCCGTGTCGGCCAAACACCAATACACGCAGCCTGATTGGGCTGATTCCAACTGCTCGGTGAGCTTGCCCGCGGCGACTGCGGCGGTGATGCTCTCGGCGTTGGGGTAGTGAACGCGCTCGATGAGGCCCCGGCGTTCCAATGCCCGCAACTGCGGGTACACCGGTGGCCCCAGCGGGCCCGGGGTTGTCCAGCACCAGGCCGGGCAATGGTCATAGAAGCCACCGGATCTACCCGTCCAGTCGCGGCACTGCCCGCCGTGTGGGCCATTGCACCGGTGACCCTGATCGGCCATCCGCACCAGGATCTCCGGTGTGGGCAGCGGCTGACCGGCCTCACCAAGTATCGCGAGCAACCGCCGATGAACATCGGCGGTGTCGGCGCGGGTCATGACCACCCCGAGCACGCAGCACCCAGCCCGCCGAGCGGGATCTCAGCAACAAACCGCAATGCGCACCCGGCAACAGCATTGGCGGCGACGAAGACCTGTTGTCGCTGCCCGGCAGCCAGCGCGGCACACAGCCTGTGGTGCCAACATCGCAAATAGCCACACCCTTCATGGGCTGACACCAGCGGATCGGCGGGCATGCAGCGGGTGCTGCTGATGAGCACCGCCTCAACAGCCAGCCGATCGCGCGCCGCGCACGCCGGGGTCCCCGCAAGGTCAATAGTCAATCTCAAGGCCATCGCGGCGACCTGCACAGCCTCCACGCACGCGTGCTCAATCAGGTTGGCACGCACCGCATCCTTGAGTTCGTCAAGTTCCTCCTCGAGCACCGACGCGGCCTCATACAGAGAATGCAGCGGTGCGGGAAACAAGACACGAGAGCGCCGCAACTCGGCGAAGACATTCGCGGCCGCGGCCGCACGCGCTCGTGCGAGCCGATCGCCGGCGCAGATGTCCGTCGGTGCCGCTAAAGCCCCCATGTCAGGCCGCCCTTCGATCGAGCTGTCATTGCGGCTGCGCCAAAGTCGCTCAAGCCGCGGTAGCGAAGTGTCATGCGACGTCGTCCTGAGTTAGTGCCCCGGCCGAAAGGCCGCGGAGGTCGTGACGGTCGAGCAGGGAACGGGCCATCAACCTGGCCGCCCACCACAAAATCCGGCCGATCGCGCACCGACAGGACGCATTCGCGGACAAAATCCAGCCCGGCATGCGCCAACACCGCAGCCACCGAGCCCTGGATGTCGCACTCATGAATGCCGCGGTGCCGATAAGAATGCAGTGCCGCCACAATCCGATCGACCTGCGCATCGATAGTCGCGCCACCGACACCAGATTCGCCGACCGGATCGACTCTGGACACACCCGCGGTACCGATCTCCGCACAGCGACCGATCAGCGGCTCGTCGTTCATGCCGAGGCCCGCGACGCGACAGCGTGACCGAACAGGTCGGTCGCGGCGCCGGCCCGCACCGACCAGCCCCGCTCGCACAATTGCTGGCGCAGCGGCTGCTGTGGCTCGAATACCGCCATCGCGGCGTCGGCATCAACGGCCAGCGCCGGCCCGTACCACGCGTAGGGCAGCCCAGCAGGGTCGACAACGATCCAGCCCTGACCAGCCACTGCCGCGCCGGCCCCGCCGGTGCTCGTGATCCGCGATGACATCACGATCACTCCCCTTCCGAAATCACATGAAACAAGTTGCAACAGAACGTCAGCCGCTTCGCTGATCAGCAGAGACCGTCACAAAGCCCGATCGCATCTGATCGACACCTCAGCCGGGCAACCCCGCTGTCCCCGGCGTCGTTGGCACGATCCGACCCGGCAATCCCGCGGCGCGCCAACTGCGCATCAGCAACCACCGCGTCGCCATCGATGGGAGGAATCACCCCACACACCTGGGCGAGGGTCAGCCGCCCCAGCAGGGCGCGCCGCTCCAGGGCGTTCTCGCCGGCCCCCGCGCCGTCGTGGCGACTGCGCAGCGTCGGACCGAACGGATCGTGCCCCCTAGGATCAATGCGCCACCGACGCGTCAGATCGTGAACACTCACTGCAGACGCGAACCCCGCGTGCCGCTCCTGACACCGGCACACCAGGGCGCCGCGATGCGCCCGTTTAGGGCAACCGGCTTCAAACCGCTCGACCGCGGCCAGTAACGACGGGTGAACCGGTGTACGCAAAGCCACCGCGCAACTCACCCGCGGATCACACAGCCACCGCGCCTCGACCTGCTCACCACAGTCAGTGACCAGGTCGGCAAGATCGTTAATCTCGTTGCGGGCCAGCAGATGACGTGGCTTTCGCTCGACGCTCCATTCGGGGCGCTCCACATAGAGAAACACCGCCGCCCGCCCATCGAAACCGAGCGGAAGGAACCTCATGACGCGATTGCCGACCGACCGCAGCACCTGCCCATGTCGCGACACCAAAGCCGTCTCGGGCTGTTCAGTGTCCAACAGCCACTGCAATCCGATCAGCAACACCGGCAAATGCGCGGTGATGTCCACAGCGCGGCCGCGAGGCTGCCCGCTCATGATGCCGGCCGATAGGCCAGAGCAAAAACGTCGGGCTTGCACGGCCACGCCGCCCCGCCCGGTAGCCGCACGATGAAGTCCCCGAGAACGGCGCGCACGTCACCGATCGGTGTAGGAATCACCAGGAAACCTTCCACGTCGGATCCGGTCTCAGGATCGACGCCGTGAAGAAAGCAGCAACGCTCAGGCAGACCCAGCCACTCGACGATGCTGACCGCCGACGCCGAAGTGAACTGCAGCGCATCAGCTTCGATCGTCGCAATATACTTCTGAGGTTTCATGATGCGACTCCTGTCGGATCGGCCGAACGTGTGGGGTTGCCCGCCCCAACACCACGAGACAGTGATGCGCCGCCGCGACCGGGGCCACTGACCACCGACCCCGCAGCAGAACCGCCGAACCTGCGGCTGGCGACAATGCTGACCGCGTGGGAAAACAGCGCGACCACCTGCGCACAGTCCGTCGCGTCGTCGTTGAAGCCGGTCAACGTCGTGCCCGGCGGCAGCGCCGCGCGCAACGCGCGGATCAACAGTGTGTAGGGAACATCCATGCCGGATTGCCCCCACGCTGCGCTGATGCACTGGTAGATGCCGTACGACCGGCGCCGCCAGTGCCGGTGCGCCTCGCGGCGCCCCCCCAGCAGCGCCGAGATGACCGCTTCACTGATGTGCGGACTCCACTGGGGAGCCACGGCATCCACGCGAATCCCGGCCACGTCATAGGCCGCCTCCAAGCAGAACCGAAGATCCTGAATACTTTTGCCCGACAGGTCCTGTGGGGCAACGGTCACCAAAGCGCCGGCGATGTGCACCGTCCAACCGGCGAACTCGACGACGACCCGCCCACCTCGACGGTCGTCCGGCGACTCCTCCTGCCGCACAACCACTTCGCGATGCCGGCTCATCGCACACCCACGTGCAGCGCGTTCGGGGATGTCGCGAGCAGGTGACCAACAGCCGCCGTCTGGCGCCATTCCACCCGCACCCGCAGCTCACGGCCCACGGCGAAACTATCCGCATAGCGCACCGCAGGCAGCCGCTGGATGATCGCCCCCACCGCATCCGAGTCGACCGCCGGATCGATCACATACCAGGTGAAAATCTCAGTAGGAGTGCAGATGCGGCGCCACGTGACCGCGGCTGCAGTTTCAGCAGACAGCGCGCGGGCCAGGCGGCGCTCCCGGTGCCGCTGCAGCACATCCCAGATCGTCCACCGAGCCGACCAACGCCCAAGGCGCTGCAACCTATTCACCAGCAACCCCACTATTCGTTTCAGGGCACCACTGATCGGCCAGCACCAGACGGATCGCTGACTGCACGACACCAAAAGCCAGCTGAGGCAACATATGACCGGCGCCAGGCACGCACACATGGGAGGCGCCGGCAATGCCCGCGGCCACCTCCAGCCCATGCGCCGGAGGTGTCAGCACATCGGACTCGCCGCTGATCACCACGGTGCGCGCACGCACCCTCCCCAACATGGGGTACTGGTCGTAATCGCTAAGAGCAGGCAGGAAACCAAAAATCGTGCTCACCGAGGTGTCCGCCAACGCGTGAGCGACCACCTGCGCGAGCGCACCGCCGCCCCCCGCCGTCTGGGCCCACCGCACCTGGGATAGGCCCACGCACAACGGCTGCGCCAACATCCGCAGAGCCCCGACCGGAGTGCGACGGCCCACCCGGCACAGCAGACGCAGGCCCGGCACGGCCAACGCCCGCCCTAAACCACGCTGGCGTAACCGCCCCGCCGCGGCGCCGACGAGGACCAGCCCCGTCGGCACCACCGGCTGATACAGACGACCCATATAGGTGAGAGCGACCATCGCCCCCATCGAATGCCCGACCAGCGTTACCTCGCCCCGGACGCACAGCGTTTGCAGAATCTCCGCCAAATCCTCGGCCAGGCGCTCAATCCGATACGACGCCGCCGACCCGCCGTGCGAAAACCCATGCCCGCGATGGTCATAGCTGATCACACGCAGCCCGCTACCGTAAAACCGCAACAGCGCATCACCATGGCCCATCCACGACGCACCCGACAAACAAAAACCATGCAGAAACACCACGGTGCGCGGCGCACCCCGCTCACCGGCATCGGCGACCCTCAACTGCACGCCATCGGAGGCAACAACGCGCACAACCCGCCTGCTACACACCGGAACATGTTGCGCCACAGCCGGTGAGACACAACCCTGCGACGTCGCCGCACCAGAAACCTTTGCCACTGGAGTGCAAACCCCCCGCGCGGCACCGGACTGGACCCTGCGTCGCCCCATGCCCATGATGGTCATGCGGACCTCGACTCAGCCGGCAACGAACGCGCGTTGCGCGCCCCACCACCAAACGAGCGAGCGCTGACCAAAATCCGCTCTCCCGGTACTCGCCGATTGCGGTTGTAGGAGACCATGATCGCGATCGCCACCCGCACCGGCGCGGTACCGCTGGTAGTGACCGCGAGCTCATGAGCCATGGTCTTCAACTGGATCGGCACCGATCCCAGCAGCGTGTCCGTGAGCCGCTCGATGTCCACCCGCCCCCGCAGATGATGCAGAACCAACCCGAGACCATGCACGATGGGCGCATCAAAGGCGTCAAGGCGGGTGTCCCACACGTCGGTGATCAACGACAGCGTGGCCGCCACCAGCTCGGTTCCACCCAGCGCCGCCAGTTTCTCCAGGGTCGCCGTGCACCGCACATTGCCTTCCCGGGGCGCGCAATCGATGCTGAGCTGATGTTGTGCCACAACAGCTTCCAGAGCCACGACCGCCGGGTCGCCGGCCCGCTTGCGGGCCCGCCAATGGTCCCACGTCGAGGGACGGCGCCGCTCCCGGTTCAACCGGTCGAACAACACCGCCTCATGGGCCACCGACAACCCCTCGTGAACCGAGGCCACCAACGGCGGTACCGGGACACACAACTTCGCCGCCTCCCACCGATGCTGACCGTCGATGACCGCGTAACGCGCCCCCTCAACGAGGCCGCGGTCGGACACTTCGATGACACCAGCCAGCTTGCGATCCCACTGTTCAGCCATCCTGCGTACCCGAGCGACATCCACGGGACGCTGATAGCTGTCGTCGACGAACAACTCCTGCGCGTGCAGCACAGACACGTATCCGCCGAGCCCGGCAGCAGACGATCCGTTCACAGCGACTCCTATCCACGTAACGGGCTGGACACCAACACATCTGGTGATTCACCTTGTGCACGCAAGACGCTCACCGGACACCTTCTTGACCCGCGAACTCGCCTGCTTCAGGAACCCAGAGCAACTGCGCCCAATGACGATCAACATCGGCAAACGAGCGATGCGCCCCCGCGGTCAGACATTGCGGAATCACCGAACCGCATAATTGCCAACTCATTTCGCACGGCTGACCGCCAGGCGTCCACCCCAGCACACCCAGCGAGCCCCCACCGCGGGCGAGTGCCCGCCACAGCTGCGCAGCGACCGCACGGCTCTGATCCGGGTCAATCTGAGTGCCCCACGCCAACACGATCAGGTCGTGTTCGGCAGCCAACCGCAGCACACCCCCAAGCCCCAACACACCGGGAGCGGCAGCCGCAGCATGCGAGCTCGCTGCCGGCATGCCAAGGTCAGCCAGGGTGACCCCGGAATATCCCCAACAGCGCGCCAGTTTCGCCGCCCGCCGCAAGGTGGTGCTCCCCGCACGCGCCAGCGCGTGCGAACCGCCCGGCCCGACCACCGCAAGGCGTGGTCCCGCGCCCCAATTCTTTAGCTCCCAATCAGATCGCGCGGCACCTCTGGCTGTCCGCACACCGCGTGATGGCAGCACATCGAGCAGCATCAGAAATCTCCTCGGACCGACGAATGGGGCAGCGCCCAATAGATCAACCGCCGTCCACGAAACCGCACCGCACGCACCTGTTTTGCCGTCTCCAGGCGCCGCAACTCGCCGTACACCGCTTCGCGGCTCAGCAGCGGAAAGTCACCGCGCAACCGGGTCAGCAACTCCGCAGCGGTCATCGCCCGGTCACACTCGCCGAGCACGCCGAGCACAGCAGCCCGCAACGGTGACTCACCCATGGCGGCCGCCCATCACAGCCTGCAGACCGATCGCCTCGCGCGAGCGTGTCAGTGTGAATAGGTTCTGCCGGCTCAAGTACTCCCGCCCGCACTGAGGCAGATCGCGCAGCCGCCAGGCCAACTCGGCGCCCGCCGTCCCGTCAGGGCGCATGCCGGCCGGAAACACCGCAGCCACTTCCCCGGGAATATCGGCAACGAACCCACAGCCGGCAACAGGTGAGCCGAGATCGGTTATCTGCCAACCTAATTCACATACCAAGCTCGACAGCAGCCAATAACACTGACGCAAGGCGCGGGGCTGGGTGCCAAGCGCAGGATCGGGAATCTGCTCAGTGCGCTCGACGACGGGCTCACGACGGCCACACACCGCAGTCCAGAACCACGACAAATACTCCACGTCCTGCGGTCCGCGGCGGGCCAAGCCCGCGACACGCTGAGCCAGGCGCACCGCTGCCGCGTGCTGCGTGCCGCACGCACCCCAATCGTCACGTGACGGTACGGGCTGCGGGTGGCGGACCTCAACGATCCGATGCCGGGGAGTCTGCACCGACAACACCACCACCGCCCCGTCAGCACTGACGGCCACCCGGGTGGGGCGCCACCCCTGATCAATCAACGCCACGCCGTCCCAACACGTGCGCATCAATTCGCTGTCCCGGGAGCCACCCCTGTGCGCTGGCCGCGCCGCTGCGGAGTTCATGCTGAAACGGGGGCCGCCGCCGCGGCCTCGGGCTGATGCCAGAAACGATCACCTGGACCCGCCCGCCGCACCGTCCACCCGTCGGCGATCATCGCCCGAAACCGTGCCGGGGTGCGGCCAAACGTCTGGGCCGCTGTCGGCCAGGCGTATTGTCCCTCGACCTGGCCGTCGGCATCGATCAGCAGCCAATCCCCCTCGGCGCCGCGGCGACCGCGATGCCTGCGTTCCCAGTAGTGGCGCACCCACGGATCCCCCGACGGCGGCAAGTCGACGAGCTGGCCCCGATCATGCTGCTCCGGCGTATCGGCGGGCAGCTCCTTCGAATCAGACTGCGCGCAGGCGGGGCACAGCTGCTCGTAGCGGTGAGCGGCCGGGCTATTCCCGCATCCGGCTACATCGTGAGAATCCGAGCTGTGTGTGTCGGAGCGTGCAGCGTGGCTGGTGCCATCCTCGACGATGCGGAACCACCCCCAGCACTGGCGGCAGCGATCCAGGTCGCCAGCAATGCGGCGCAACTGATCAACAGCCTCATCAAGGCGGCCCTTATCCCGCGGCTGCATACCCGGCAGATACACCCCGGCCCACACACCGAACTTGTCACCGGCCTCAATGGCGTCGCGCGCACACCGAGACCGGCGAGACAGCGGGCATGCGGCGCACAGCGCCCGGGCGAGCTCGATGTCATCGGGATGAGTCGAAAAGTAAATCTCGGTGCTGCCGACACACGGGTCGACGGAAGTGGTTGCGGTCATCTGTGTTCTCCCCTCACAGCGTGGACAGCCCTAGAATAGACACGAGGAAAGCACGATTACAAGATGAGCGTGAAAATAATGATGTTCTGTGTGGACGAAACCACGCTAAGCAGTCGTGCCCTCCCGCCAACAGAAACCCAGCTCACGGCACCAAACCACGCCAGCGGGCCACCACAAATCGCGCCAAGACGACACGCCAGCCGCGAATCGCGTCACGATTACTCGATGGGAATCGTGCGAACAAACGTGATTCGCTATCATGACGTGCATGAATGCGTCATGGCGCGCGGGCGTGTCGTGACGCTGCAGGAAGCCGGCGAAGCGTTCCGTCGACTTCGCCAACGACGCGGGTGGACCCTCGAATACATCGAAGAACGCACCGGGATCAGAAAGATGACCCTCAGCCACCTCGAGCGCGGAAACATGACCCCTCGCCCCTCCACGCTGACTCGCCTGGACCGAGGGATGGGATGGCCAGCCGGCACCTTCTCACGCCTGGCCTCCACCCCGGGCGGCGCCGAGGCCCTCGACGCCACCCTCAACCGCCTCATGGACGACCCCTGGGCCGAATCAACGCCAGCCACGCTGCCCATCCGGCAATCCGACGAAATCGAAGTCCTCGAAAACTACGCCATCGCCTACATCGAAACCCTCGACCAGCTCATCGCTAACCTGCCCGACCCCAGCAGCCCCCGCTCAGCGGCGAGCACCCAGGCCGCCCTCGCCCAATGCGCCAAAGCCCAAGTACTCGTCGCCAACTCCTGGCGAGTCGCCGCAGCCACCGACCCCGCCAGCGCCGAACGACTACTCAAACGACTCCGCGAACTCGAACACAAACGACGCGGACTCCTCGGCCGGATACCCAATACCCTCCCCGCGCGCCTCGAACTAGCCTGCCGACGCGCCGAACTGCCCGACCCATTGATAGCCGCCATGAACGGCATCAGCAGCGAAGAACTCTGGCAGATCCGCACCGAAGGAGTCATCCCCGATGGACTCAACACCCGCATCGCGGCATTCCTGAAAGCGATAGGCACCCATGGACCCTGAGACCCTCGAACTGCTCCGGCGCGCCCACGCCGTCTTCGGCACACCCAGCGCACAACCCACCGTCAACGGCGCCGACAACCCGCCACCACTGGACCAGCGCCTCGCCGGCAACGCCGGACTCCACACCGGCGGCGGCCAACCCCAGTACCGCGCCGAACTCACCCGATTCCGCAACGCCCTAGCGGCATCCGCCGGCAACGACACCGAACTCCGTAAGATCCTCGCCCAACTCGCCGCTGACCACGCCGAAGGCCACCAACGCACCCGGACCGTCCTCGACGCCGCCGGCGCCGACCCCGCCCCAGCCGCCAACACCCCCGCCGGCCAGCGCGAGCTCCTCGCCCGCCAAGCGGCCTACACCCGACAAGGCCACGACGCCCTCCGCCAAGCGCACTCCCGCGCACGCCGCACCACCGCGGCACTGCGCGCCCTGCGGTACCGGCGCAACCGCCCGCACGAACACCGCGTCAGCCCCGAACTGCTCCGCCGACTCCCCCACACCCGGGGCGCCAAGGCTCTCAAGCACGCACTCACCCAGCTCGGCGTCAACTACGTCTGGGGAGGAACCACCCCCGGCAAAGGGCTGGACTGCAGCGGACTCGTCCAATACGCCTGGCGAGAAGCCGGCATCAACCTGCCCCGCACCAGCCAAGCCCAAATGAATTTCGGAGCAGCCGTACCCCGCGCCGACATCCAGCCCGGCGACCTCGTCTTCCCCTCCAGCGCCGCCGGCGGCCACGTCCAGATGTACGCAGGCAACGGAAAAGTCATCGAAGCGCCCTACTCGGGGGCCACCGTCCGAATCACCCAAATGCCAAGCCAAGTCATGGCAATTCGACGACCCCTGTAAAGCACGAGGAAACCCATGGACATCAGCAGCCTATTCACCAACGAAACCGACCCGCCGGCATCAAACCCCGCGACGCCGACAAACAAGGCAACAAAAGACCCCACCGCACCCGCGCTAACACCCGTGCAACGCATACGTGCATTCCGTGACGGTGCTCTGGAATTCCCCGACATCAACAAAGCCGCCGACGAACCTGCAATCGATCCACTCGATGACCAGGTCGACAATGATGACTGCGACGCCTTCTCCGATAACGAGAACGCAAGCGACGACAACATTAACGACGACAACGACACCATCATCGACGATGACGACACAACCCCCCACCATTCCACCGAGCAGTCACGCCATGCCCAATGGATAGAAAAAAGACGCAAACCCTTGGCCATCGGCGGAATCCTCATCGCCGCCGGCGCAATCATCCCCGCAATCCTGCCCAACGACCCCGCACCACCCGCCCGAACCACCGCAACCCACACCACCAGCCGCAGCACCCCGCCGCCACCACCAGCACAAGGCGCCGGCGACACCGCCGTACAGCCCACAGCCGTGGAAGTCGGACGCGACGATTGCGCCATCGGCTCCACCCCTCCCCTGGACGCCTTCAACACCACCCCCGGCGAACACCGCACCGCCTGGATCTGCCAACGCCCCTACGGGGCCCCCGGAACCACCATGACGATCACCCTGCCCACCGCCACCACCATCACCGAGATATCGGCAATCCCCGGGTTCGACGGCAAAGCCCCCGACGGCACCGACACCTGGCCCAAATACCAACTCGTCGCCGCCGTCTCCTGGTACCTCGACTACGGCACACCCACCCAACAGCGCTTCACCACCAAACGCGAAACCCAAGCCGTGACCTTCGACCCCCCCGTCGTCTCCAAAACCATCCGCCTGGTCATCAACGAAACCGTCGACGTCCCCCCAGCCCAGGTCACCTCGCCTAGCAACACAGCCACCACGCCCGGACTATTCAGCGGATTTGACGACTGGAGTCGCCAACTAGGCGGCACGACACCCAACTCCCCCACCCCCGGCGCCGGCCCCGGCCAAAGCAACTCCGCCTTCGCCATGGGCTCGATCCAAATCATCGGACACCCGTCGCGCTAGCCCCCAAGCCCTGTTATATCGATGAACTGGCACAACACCGCCCCCGTTAGCCAGCGGCACCGCAATGACCGACCAGCCAGCGCGATCGTTACGCGCCACCAAGCACGGCGAACCCCCATCACGACACCGATCACCCCAGCTCAGCCGGACTAACAACTACCACCCCGCGCCCCAGGCCCCCCAACCCACGCCAGCGCGCCCCGTCACCATGACCGCACACCCTAACAGGCCACTTTGTTAGAGCCAGTGACCAGCACATACGCACCTAACAAAACGCAAAACGCCTGATTAAAACGCATAACAACCCCACCGCCTACCTCCCGCAACGGCGCACGTTGCAGCCCCCGGCCGGGCAGCGCGATCGCCGAGCACCCCGAGTCCCCACCGCGCCGACCCCCTCCCCCGTACGCTCGGGCAGAATAGGCGGTAGAGCAGCGGCCTATCTCGTTGGCCACGAAGTCGCGGATACGTGCCCCCTGCAGCTTGCGGTAGGGCGGGATCGGGCTTGCAGTGCCACGCCGCGGCGATGCAGATCAAGCGGCGGGGCCCAGCGGTTCCAGGGTCGCGTCGAGTTCGCGCAGCCGCAACGATCATTGCCCGGCCCAGGCGACGACCGGACCTAAGAGGCCATCACCGCGGCACGATCAGTCCGCACATCACCAGCGCACTCGACCACTTCCACGGTCAGCAACCCGCCGCTGTCCCGCTCAAGACGAACCCGAGGGTGGCGTCGTAATCGGCTCAACGTCATCTCCAACGCACTGCGATCACTATCAGACGGACCCCCATAGACCTGAGCTGCCACGTCCGCCCGCGAAATAGGCCCATGCACCGCGATCACCCGAGCGACCGCTTGTAACGCCGGAGAAAGGAACTCAAAAGCCGCATCGGCCTGTTCTCGATACGCGGCCGCCGACGCTGTGTACGGCGCACCCACACGCACGAACCGATCCAAACCCGTGAAGGTCAACACCCCGTCACGCATGACCGCTTGATGTTCACCCCGGCCAGCCGAGGCAGGAGCACGCAAACCGTGCCGCGCATTCTGCAACCGCAGACACCACTGAACAGGATCTGGCAACCGCGAAATATCCACTTTCGACAAATTGATCACGATGACTCCCCCGTCGTGATCAGGCGCGACCGCAGCCCATACATTCCTGACAACGCGCCGTTGAGAAGACCACGCACACTGAGCACTCAACGACCACGCAAAATCCGGAAGCGGCGCGTGGACAGTAATCCGGGCATCCCGATCGATAACGCCGTACACACCCATATTCAGATCACACACAGGATCAGGAGTCCCCTGGAGCAATAGTGACCGTAAAATCGCGTCAACCGTCATGACAAATGCCCGTGATCCCGGTAATAGTCATCAATAAGCTCGTGCAATTCTGCGTCAGCCTCCGGGACCGCTGTGCCAGGCGCGATCACCACCGGCATAACCACAGTCACCGGCGCCGGAACATGCGAAGGCGCGCCAGCCGGCGGCGGCGGCAGATGCACATGCACCGTCGACTTGGGCCGCGAAATCCACGCGAACAGCAACTTGACCACAATCACGGCCGCAAGGCATCCAAGAATCGTTGCCGTCATCGTGTCCCGTCCTTTTCAGCCAGCGCTGGATGAGTCAAAGAAGTCGGCCAACCTGCGGGCCAGATGCCGAACAACCCGGGCACGATCAATGGATTGGCGGCAACGCGTTGCGCTACCCACCGCCGATCGGGCAAGCCGGGAATGCACGATCGGCCACGCGGCGCACTGCAGGATTCGTGGCCGGCTGTCGCTGTGAGCGCAGCGCCCAGCCTCGATCCGCGCGGCCCAAGGGCCCCGAGCGGCACGTGACATGGGCGAGGCACCGCTTAATTGTGGCAACGATCAGCGGATCAGGCCAGTCAACACGTCCTGAGCTGCGCAAATGCCCGTTTCAACGGCCGTGTTGGGCACGGAACGGCGTTGCGGCCTGTGCTGGCAGAGGGAGCACGACAAGCGTAAACGTTGGCTGGCCGTGTGCAGGATCGTTGATGTAGAGCAATGGCGCACACCAACAGCTGACCCCGACAAGTCACACCATGGCTCTAGGTTAGTAGTGCGCAACCCCGTGCCACCATGGTCTATCGAAGGGGTAGATGCACCTAAGACGGTTGGCTATTAATTACCTAACCCAGCTAAGCACAACGGGCTAAATTATTAGACGACACGTACGTTGCAGACGAACGCGCGACGCGACGGTACAGGATCAACTGTGTACATCGAGCCGGTACACTGCTGGGCAGGTACAACAGTTCACAATGACAATCAGCAGTAATAAGTAACAATGCAGGTCAGACGGCGGGACAGCATGCAGGACGAAACGCAGGACACCATGCGGGAACACATGCAGGACGGCTTATTGCGGTGGACTGCGGGATGCGGTGCTGGACGACACGCCGTGCGCCCATGTGACAGCGCAACAAGCAGGTAAGCCAGTACGATCACGCCACGACAATAATCAACATGAACCATCTGCACCGGGCACCAACTAAGCACCTCAAGACAACACAACACCAATGCTCGACAACGCAGGGGAGTGCTATGCCGAAACGCAGAGCAATACCACGTATTGACGGTGCCGCACCAAACACCCACAGAAAGGGCATCTGACGTGCTCGTTATCGGCGTCATCAACCAGAAGGGCGGTTCGGGAAAAACGACCGTCGCCATCAACCTCGCAGCGTCCTACGCATGGATGGGCAGGGTCCTGCTCGTCGACGTCGATCCGCAATCATCGGCAACATTCTGGGCCAACCGGGTGGGGGAGAAAGCCAAGTTCGACATCACCGGCAGCACCGACCCCGAGATCCTGACCCAGATCAGAAAACTGCCGTACGAAATCGTCGTCGTAGACACTCCAGGCTCCTTGGAAGGGGCCGACGTACTCAGCGCAGTCATCCCCAAATGCGACATCGCCGTCATCCCAACCGAACCCTCCGCGCTCGGCTTCGAACCGCTACAACGGACCAAGAAACTCGCCGACGAATGCAACGTCCCATGCCGCGTCGTGATTAGCCGAGTGGACCCCAGAAGTGACGGAACCGACGTGGCTGACATCCGCGAACTCCTCACCGCCGCCGACATTCCGTACCTCACAACCCACATCCGTTCGTACAAGGTTCACTCACGCGGACCCCTCGACGGCAAGGTCGTCACCGACATGGGGTGGGGCCGTTCAGCCCGCCACGCCCGCGACGATTTCCAACACCTCAGCCGAGAAATCGTCGGGTTCAACCGCACCCCCACAGCCAAGAAGGGATAAGTCATGGCCAAGGTCTCAATGACGTCACTGCTCGGTAACGCGGACACGCCCAGTCCCGCCGACACCACCGCACCACCCGCACCCCCCGAACCCGTCACAGTGACGAAACCCAGCGACCCCCCAGCCGCTGAACCCCCACAACGCCGCACGACGGACCCCAACAAGGTCGTCAAAAGACTCGCCACCGTCTACACCCGCCAAACCGTCTACAACTCCCTGAGCCGCTACGTGAAAACCCAACGCGCCCGGGGCGAACTGCTCTCCTACGGCGTCGTCGTCCTACTCGCCGTCGAAAAACACGCCACCGAACTAGCCGACCTCTGGAACCGCACAGAAGAACACACCGGCGGGGGAGGACTGTTCGACATCAAAGTCCGCAAAGCCGCACCAAAAAAGGTCCCCTGGCAACTCCACGGCGCCACCCCACAACAAATCCGAAAACTCGACGACATCGCCCACCAGTGGAACGCCCCCAACCGCTCCGTGCTCGTCGAAGAAGCGCTCGTGCGCTACCTCGGCCGCTGAGAAGCCCAAGAGATCGACACGACCAAGGTGCACGTGCGGGCGTTTGTAGAACACCACGGCACGCATGCGGACAACGGCGCGGGTGCCGTACTTGGCCAAGCAACGGCCGGGAGATACCTCCGGACTCGGAGGCGACGTGTGCGATCGGCCCGACCCGCGTCGACGCGCTCGCACAGACGGCGGCGACCGGCCGCCGGGGGAGGAAGTCATGCGCACATATGGTCGAACACCGCAGTGCGCAAGGGTTATCTGTAATCGCTTTGGGGGTGTGTAGGACTGTTACCCGCGTGCGTTTGGGGGTCGGTTTCCTTTGTTGGGGACAGTGTTATCTGTAGTGGTGTCACCGACGTGTTGTGGGTTCGTGGCGGGAACCGGATCGGCCGGCTGGGCGTCTAAACGGGGTATGGATGCTGAGGAGCGCGAAGCCTTTGTGAATGATGGGTTGGATCCGGACGACACGAGCGTTGTTGCCGCGATTGATTTGGTGCGGTGGGAGTTGTCGTTGCTTCTCGGTCAGGACGATTGACTGCTGAGCTCGTCGGCGAGGGCCTGGACGCGGGTGTTGATGTCGTCGCGGATGATTCGCATGCGCTGGATGCCGTCGATACCGCGTAGGGAGGGTTCGTCGGTATCCCAGCGTTGAATGCGGGTGCCGGGGTGGTCGGCGAGGTGGGCTTGGCTGCCGACGATGATAACCAGGTCGGCATCGTCGATCATCTGGTCGGTCAGTTGGGTGGGCTGATGGTAGGTGATGTCGACGCCAACTTCGGCCAGCACCTGCGCTGAGAGAGCGTTGACCGCGGTCTTGGCGTGCGTGCCGGCCGAGGCGATGTGGATGTTGGGTGCGGAGAGGTGGCGCATGAGTCCGGCGGCCATGACGGATTTTCCGGCGTTACTTACGCAGACGAACAACACAGATATGTCAGCCATAATGGTTGTGTCCCTTGGGGTTTTCGTCGGCTAGTTGGTGACGGGCACGTTGAGTTGGGCCAGCAGCTGGTGGATGCGTTGGTCGATCTGGTCGCGGATCGGGCGGACAGCGTCGAGGCCTTGGCGGGCCGGGTCGGGCAGTTCCCAGTTTTCGTAGCGTTTTCCGGGGAAGATCGGGCAGGCGTCGCCGCAGCCCATGGTGATGACGACGTCGGCGGCTTGCACGATTTCGTCGGTCCAGGGTTTGGGGTATTCGCCGGTGATGTCGATGCCGACTTCACGCATGGCTTCGATGGCGGCGGGGTTGATCTCGTTGCCGGGTTCGGATCCGCCCGACCAGGCGAGCGCGTTGTCGCCGGCGTAGTGGGTGAAGAACCCGAGTGCCATTTGGGAGCGGCCGGCGTTGTGGGTGCAGAGGAACAGCACGGTGGGTTTGCCGTCGCTGATCTTGCCTTCGACCCGTGCGAGGGCGTGCAGGCGTTGGCGGGCGAATCGTTCGGCCAGCAGGGGCAGGAAGTTGGCAATGGTGGCGCGGCTGGCGAATTGGTCATACGAGGAGCCGAGATACCGTTCGATGGTTTCGGTGCCGAACGTGTCGGCGAACTCAGATTCCAGCCGGGTGGCGGCAGTTTTCAGCGCGAGTTGTTGGTCGATGGAAAGGTCACCGCGTAGCTGATGGGTCACGGGGCTGTCGGTCATGGTCGATCATTCCGTTCTCGTCGAGCCGGTGGTGGGCACGTGTTGGGAGGTGTGATGGTGGAACCGTTTCCGCAGGGCTAGCGAGACATAGACCAGGGCGACCAGTACCGGAACCTCGATGAGTGGGCCGACCACCCCGGCCAGGGCTTGGCCGGAGGTGGCCCCGTAGGTGGCTATCGCCACCGCGATGGCGAGTTCGAAGTTGTTGCCGGCGGCGGTGAATGCCAGCGTTGTTGTGCGCTCGTAGCCGAGATCCAGCAGCGTGCCGAGCAGGTAGCCCCCGCCCCACATGATCGCGAAGTAGGCCAACAATGGGAGGGCGATGCGGGCTACGTCCCACGGTTGGTGGGTGATCTGATCGCCTTGCAGGGCAAAGAGAATCACGATGGTGAACAGCAGCCCGTAGAGCGCCCACGGCCCGATCCGCGGCAGGAACTTCGACTCATACCACTGGCGGCCCTTCGTCTTTTCTCCGAGGCGCCGCGAGAGGTAGCCGGCGGCCAGTGGGATGCCGAGGAAGATGAGCACGGATTTGGCGATCTGCCAGGGTGAGGTGTCGATGGTGGTTTGTTGCAGGCCGAGCCAGCCGGGCAGCACCGTGAGGTAGAACCAGCCCAGCACGGCGAACATGATGACCTGGAAGATCGAGTTCAAGGCGACCAGGACGGCGGCGGCTTCACGGTCGCCGCAGGCCAGGTCGTTCCAGATGATGACCATGGCGATGCAGCGGGCCAGGCCGACGATGATCAGGCCGGTGCGGTATTCGGGCAGATCCGGTAGCAGCAGCCAGGCCAGGGCGAACATCAGCGCCGGGCCGAGCACCCAGTTCAACACCAGTGAGGAGAGCAGCAGTTTGCGGTCGCCGGTGACGGTGTCGAGGCGGTCGTAGCGGACTTTAGCCAGCACCGGATACATCATGATCAACAACCCGAGCGCGATCGGCAGTGAAATGCCGTCGATCTGAACCTTGTCCAGCGCGCTGTTCAGGCCGGGGATCCAGCGCCCCAGCAGCAGCCCGGCGACCATCGCCGCGCCGATCCAGACCGGCAGGAACCGATCCAGGGTGGAGAGCTTGCCGACCGGTGTCGACGTCGTGGCGGTGTCGGTCATGCCGGCACCCCAGCCGAGGTGCCGAGCAGGACGGTCAGGCTGGCCAGCGCGTCGGGCACGACCGCGTAGTACACCCACGACGCTCGACGCTCCGATGTCAGCAGGCCGGCGTCGCGCAGGACTTTGAGGTGATGGCTCACCGTGGGCTGGGAGACCTCCACCCCGACCGAGATGTCACAGACGCAGGCCTCGCCGCCGGCGTGGCTGGCGATCGCCGAAAACAGCTGCAGCCGCACCGGATCGGCCAGGGCTTTGAGCTTGACCACCATATCGATGGCCTCAGCTGCTGTGAGGGGTTCGCGCAGCAGGGCCCCGGGTGGGCAGCACGTCTCGTCGTCGACCTGGACCGGTGATTTCGACATACATCAATATTGATACTCATCGAATCCATCGTCAAGTCGGGTGGTCGATCGCGGAGGGCCCACCATCATGGCGATGGTGGGCCCTTGGTGCCGCGAGTTGGGTCAGCAGCAGGACGTGGTCTTGGCCGTTTCAGGCTCGGCCTCTGCGGCAGCGGTGCCGCCACAGCAGACGCCACCACCCTGGTCAGCCTCGCCGCCGGCGAGCAGCTGGGGACTGGTGCCGAACGTCTCGGAGTCGGCCAGCACGGTGTAGACCTCCCATTTCTCGCCGGCCGGGCCGGTGACCCAGACCTTGTCCTGGGTGGCAAAACAACAGGTGGTGCCGATCTCCTCGTCGGTGAACAGGCCTTCGCCGGTCAGTCGGGCGATCTCGGCGTGCACCTTCTCGCTGGACTCGACCTCGACACCGAGGTGGTTGATGGTGCCGCCCTTGCCGGGGTTTTCCAGCAGCACCAGCTTCAGTGCCGGCTCGGTCACCGCGAAGTTGGCGTAGCCGGGCTTCACCTTGGCCGGGGAAATGCCAAACAGTTTGGTGTAGAACGTGATCGCCTCGTCGAGATCGTCGACGTTGAGCGCTAACTGAACACGGGACATGATCCACCTCCACTGAGGATGAGACATATATCGAACTGACGCGTCCCGCTCAGAATGCCACCTTTTCGATATATGTCAAGAATTGTGGCAGGATGGTTGTCATGCCCAAAGCGTTGCCCGTGATCGACATGTCCGCCCCGGTGTGCTGCGCCCCGGTGGCCGCCGGGCCGCTCAGCGACGCCGATGCCCTGGAGGTGGCGATGCGGCTGAAGGCGCTGGCCGACCCGGTACGGGTGAAGATCATGTCGCTGATGTTCAGTTCGCGCCCCGGGGGGGAGACCAGCGCGCATCTGGCCGCGGTGCTCGATCTGGCCGAATCCACCGTGAGTCATCACCTCGGGCAGCTGCGTAAGGCCGGGCTGGTGATCTCCGATCGGCGCGGCATGAACGTTTTTCACCGGGTGAAACCCGAAGCCCTGCAAGCCCTGTGCGTGGTGCTCGACCCGAACTGCTGCACGTAGCCCAAGGGGCGCTGTCGGGGTTGCTTTCGAGGGGTGCGGTCACCGTGGTGAATAGCCCCGCGGCGGGCCGTCACGAGTGGCGCGGCGAAGGGTCGGCGCAGTCGGCCGAGCAGAACCACCAATCCCGGCCGCCGTGGTGGCGGTGAGCGGGTGCGGTCGCCGGGTCGATACGCATGCCGCAGACCGGGTCACGCGGATAACGGGCCGCGGCCAGCGCGATCCGGTGCAGCGGGACCGCGGTGGTGATATTGCGCAGCACCGGCGCACCGATCGGTGTGGTGGGCAACCCGATCCCGGTGGCCGCCGGCACGATCGCGTCGGTCAGCACCGCGTCGCCGGCGCCGGCCAGGGCGGTGATGCGGGCGGCGATATTGACCGCATGCCCAAAGAAATCGCCGCCGCGGCCGATGGCGGGCCCGTGGTGGATGCCGGCCTGTATCGGCAGAAATCCGTCGGCAGCGGCCACCCGGTCGGCCAGGACGGTGATCGTGGCCATCATCTGGCTGGGGGTGGCGGCGGCCAGCATGACCGCATCCCCAATCGTCTTCACCACCTGCACCCCGGGCCCGAGGGCGGCGTGGGCGAGGTCGGCCAGCCGCGCCGCCAACTGGGCGGCCTCCCGATCGCCGCAGGCCTCGGTGAGCACGCTGTAGCCGGCCAAGTCGACGAAGGCCACCGTCACCTCCACCGTGGTGAAGTCAATGGTGGTGTCGGGCAACATCATTGGCCCCGCATCATCTGACGATCGCGGATGCGGCCGATCCACGGCAGGAAGCGGCCCACCGTAGCGGCGTAATCGGTGTAGGCGCGGCCATGGACCCGGCGCAGATAGGGTTCCTCCACCCCACGCACCTGCACCTCGATCCCTACGACCGCGATCACCAGCCCGGCGATCGCCACCAGGTTGCCCACCATCAGCGCCAGGCCGATCAAGGTGACCAGCAGCGCGGTGAAGATCGGGTTGCGCACCAGCGCGAACGGGCCGGTGGTGACCAGCTCGGTGGTTTCGGTGTCGTCGACCCCGATCCGCCACGACGCCCCCAACCCCAACTGCGCGACCAAGGTCAGCACGATCCCGCCGGCCACCACCACGACCCCGAACCCCTGCACCCATCCGCGGTCGAAAACGCCCAGGGCAGACAGGCCGGCCAGGGCGGCGGCCGGTGCCCCGACCCCCACCAGCAGATACCCCACATCGGCGACCGCCAGCGCCCACCACTCCAGCGTCGGCTCGGGGCGCCAACCGCGCCGGTTGCCGCTGTCACCGGTGCGGGCCAGCTGAATCCGGCGCCGCCACGCCCCGATCACCAGCATCAACACCACAAACAAGCCCAGCGCCGCATAGGCCATCGCGCACGCCCCCTTCCCGGCCGGCTTGACCAAACCCACCCCGGCATCGTTGCTTGGCGATGTTGCCCGGCTTGACCGATCAATGATGTGTGACGCTATCATCGTCGTGTGGCGATGAAAAGTGGTGTGGTCGAGGCCCCGGTGTGCGGGAGCTTGGATGCGGCGACGGCGTTGTTTCACAGCCTGTCCGATGGCACCCGGTTGGCGATCCTGCGGCGGCTGGCCGTGGGTGAGGCCCGGGTGGTGGATCTGACCGGCGAGCTGGGGTTGGCGCAGTCGACGGTGTCGGCGCATCTGGCCTGCCTGCGCGACTGCGGCCTGGTCGATTACCGGCCGCAGGGCCGGGCCTCGGTGTACCGGCTGGCCCGCCCGGAGCTGTTGGAGATGTTTCGCGCCGCCGAAGCGGTGCTGGAGGCCACCGGCAACGCGGTCGCGTTGTGCCCCAACTACGGCCACCCCACCACGCGGAAGAAGGCAACACGATGAGCGAAGCGTGCGGCTGCGGCAACGACCGCGACGAGGACGAACGCGAACCCGAACGGCTCTGGGAGGTCAGCGAACTACGCGCCGCCGCCGCGGCCGGGGTGCTGCTGCTGGCCGGCTACGTCGTGGGCTGGACCGACGGGCCGCGGCCGATCGAAATCGGCCTGTACGCGCTGGCGTTGGCGATCGGGGCTGCGACGTTCGTGCCCTCGACCGTGCGGCGGCTGGCCAAAGGCCAGATCGGGGTCGGCACGCTGATGACGATCGCCGCGGTCGGCGCGGTGATCCTCGGCGAGGTCGGCGAGGCCGCCATGCTGGCGTTCCTGTTCTCGATCAGCGAGGGGCTGGAAGAATACTCACTGGCCCGCACCCGCCGCGGCCTGCGCGCATTGCTGTCACTGGTGCCCGATCAGGCCACCGTCCTGCGCGACGGCACCGAAACGGTCGTTGCGCCCAACGAGTTGCGGGTCGGCGATCGGATGCTGGTCAAACCCGGCGAACGGGTCGCCACCGACGGCACCATCGTGTCGGGGCGCACCGCACTGGATGTTTCGGCGATCACCGGCGAATCCGTACCGGTGGAAGCCGGGCCCGGCGGTGAGGTGTTCGCCGGGTCGATCAACGGCACCGGCGTGCTGGAGGTCGAGGTCACCAGCACCGCCGCGGATAACTCCCTGGCCCGCATCGTGGCCATCGTGGAAGCCGAACAATCCCGTAAAGGTGAAGCCCAGCGCCTGGCCGACCGCATCGCCAAACCCCTCGTCCCGGCCATCATGATCGCCGCCGCCGCGATCGCTGCCATCGGGTCAATCCTGGGTGATCCGGTGGTGTGGATCGAACGCGCCCTGGTGGTACTGGTCGCCGCGTCGCCGTGCGCGCTGGCGATTTCGGTGCCGGTCACCGTGGTCGCGGCGATCGGCGCGGCCAGCAAGCTCGGTGTCCTGGTCAAAGGCGGCGCCGCGCTGGAAGCCCTCGGCGCGGTGCGCACCATCGCCCTGGATAAGACCGGCACCCTGACCGCCAACAAACCCACCGTCATCGACGTGGCCACCACCAACGGGGCCACCCGCGAACAGGTGCTCGACGTGGCGGCCGGGTTGGAGGCGCGCAGCGAACATCCCCTGGCCGCAGCGATCCTCGCCGCCACCGATGGCCCGGTCCGCCCGGCCGAGGATGTCGAAGCGGTCACCGGCGCCGGGCTCACCGGCCACCGTGACGGCCGCCGGCTGCGGCTCGGGAGACCCGGCTGGCTCGATGCCGGCCCGCTGGCCGACCAGGTCGCCGCGATGCAGGCCGGCGGCGCCACCGCGGTCCTCGTCGAAGACCACGACCACCTGATCGGCGCGATCGCGGTGCGTGACGAACTGCGCCCCGAAGCCGCCCACGTCGTCGCGGCGCTGCGCCGCGGCGGCTATCGGGTGGCGATGTTGACCGGCGACAACCCAGCGACCGCGACCGCCCTCGCTGAACAGGTCGGGATCGACACCGTGCATGCCGACCTGCGACCCGAAGACAAAGCCGCCCTGATCGCTCAACTGCGCCAACAACAATCGACCGCCATGGTCGGTGACGGCGTCAACGACGCTCCCGCCCTGGCGACTGCCGACCTGGGCATCGCCATGGGGGCGATGGGCACCGACGTGGCCATCGAAACCGCCGACGTCGCCCTCATGGGCGAAGACCTGCGCCACCTCACCCAAGCCCTCGATCACGCCCGCCGGGCCCGGCGCATCATGCTGCAAAACGTCGGACTCTCCTTGGGCTTGATCACCGTACTCATCCCGCTGGCCCTCACCGGAATATTGGGGTTGGCCGCCGTCGTCGCGGTGCACGAACTCGCCGAGATCGTCGTCATCGCCAACGGCGTCCGCGCTGGGCGCACCAAACCCCTCGACGAGGAGATCGCTGCCGCCCAGCCGGCCACCGCACCAGCGCCAACCGCAACGATCCGTTGACCGTCGCGCCCGAACACCGAAAAGATGGTGGTCAGGTGCTGTGGTGGGGTGCTGCCCCGGTCGAGCACGGCGTGCCAGCGTGCCTGGCCATGCAGGGTTGCATTCCGTACCTAGGTACAGGTTTATCGTCGAGCTATGGCGTTCGATGAACCCCCCGGCTGGGTGCCCGAGTCGTGTTCGTTACCGACGGCCGAGCAACCGCTGCGGGTGGCCGAGTTCGACCGGTTGTTCGGTCAAGCAGTGCTGGGTTGGGACCGACCCAGTGCCACCCGGTTGGACCTGGCCCTGGCCGCCGATGCCGAGGACGACGCCCGTGACCTGGCCGCGCGTGAAGTCGGCTGCTGCTCGTTCTTCGGCTTCGAGTTCGACTCGGACGGGTCGAATGTGGTCATGCGCATCGAGGTGCCGCCGTCGCGGGCCGAGGTGCTTGATGCCGTGACCGAGCGGGTCGCAGCAGCTGTGCGGGGCCCACGGTGAACGGGACGGGATTGCGCAGCGGGCAGGTCGCGGCCGCGGCGGGGGTGAACATTGAGACGCTGCGCTATTACGAGCGCCGCGGTCTGCTGCGTGAGCCGCAACGGTCGCTGGGTGGGCATCGGCTGTATCCGCCGGAAACGGTCACCATGATGCGGGTGATCAAAGCCGCCCAGCGTTTGGGCTTCACCCTCGACGAAGTCGCCGAATTGTTGGCCGCCACCCGCCTCGGTGGCCGTTCTGATGTGGGGCTGCAGGCACGGGCCGCGGCCAAGCTGGCCGAGGTCGACGAGAAATTGGTCGAGCTGACCGCGGTGCGCGACACGCTGCGCGCCGCGCTGGCCGCCGGCTGTGACGATCTCCTGGCATGCGTCGAGAGTCCTTGCTGCCCACTGCCATTCACTACCGGGAACGATAGCGCGATGGGAGGTGGCACCCAGGGGTGCTGCAGCCCCTCAACGTCGGGCCCGATCGCCTAGGGTCACCGATCATGGTGGTGCGTTCAATCCTGTTATTCGTGCTGGCCGCGGTAGCCGAGATCGGCGGTGCGTGGCTGGTATGGCAAGGCGTCCGCGAACAACGCGGCTGGCTGTGGGCCGGGCTGGGAGTGATCGCGCTCGGCGTCTACGGGTTTGTCGCTACCCTGCAGCCCGACGCTCACTTCGGCCGGATTCTGGCGGCCTACGGTGGGGTGTTCGTCGCGGGATCGCTGGTCTGGGGCATGGCGCTGGATGGGTTTCGGCCCGATCGCTGGGATGTGATCGGGGCCCTGGTCTGCATGGCCGGGGTGGCGGTGATCATGTACGCACCCCGCGCACACTGACACCCTCTTCACGAGGCGGTGAGGCTGTGATCGAGTTCCTGCCGGACACGACCGGCAATGTCGTCGGGATCAGTTTTCGCGGCAAGCTGTACCGAGGGAGCTACCGCGACGTGCTCGCGCCGCGCATCGAGTCGTTGTTGGAGCGCTTCGCGTCACTGCGGGTGTTGATCCTCATCGACGAATCGTTTAGGGGCTGGAGTGTTCCCGCGGCGTGGGCCAACACGGTTTTCGACGTCAAGCACCGACGGGACTTCGACAAGATCGCCATGGTGGGTGCCCCGACATGGGAGGAATGGTGCGTAAAAGCACCCGCTACGTTGCTGCTGCGCGGCGAACTGCGGACTTTCCCCCGCAGTCAACTCAACCAGGCATGGGAGTGGCTGCACTCATAGCCACCCGTTCGTCGATTCGTCGACTCGGCCACTGCCTCACCTCAGACGACAGTCGACCGACGACGATTGCGGTTCCGCAGACGGGATCGTCGAACTGAGCTCTTCCAGAAATGGCTCGACGACACCAGGCAACGTCGAACGTCAATCCGCGGCATCCGGCGACGTGGGTGAACCATCCGGTGTGGCAGCCAATTTCGCTCGCACCGGCCGCTGCCACCTCGTCAGCGGGTTGCTCGGCAATCGCCGAACTCACCCACCAGCCGCCCTGGCCGAGCAGCAGCGACAACTCCCACCGCACAACAGCAACCGCCATCACCACCTGCTCGTCATCCGGATCAACACCCTCATCCACGAGCGCCGGGCGCTCCTCAGCATCCACACCCCATCGGACAGCCAACCCGCCGCTCCGGTTGCCGACCAGACCCGCACGGCAACGGTGACGCCACTACACATCCCCGCCACCCACGGCGGTCACCAGCGAGAACGTTGACTCGCGCCCGACCGCCGACCGAGAGTTCGAAAACACCGGCAACCGACCATCAAGGACATCCCTACAGATAACACTGTCGCTCACGATCAGAACCAATCCCTTACCCCGTCAGCGACAGTCAAGGACACCGCAATACGGCCAACAGGTAACCCCGCTCCTGTTTTGCCGGGCGCAGCTCGACCATTTCGCCGGGGTTGGGCTGCCGGTGTCATCCTTGCCGGGCGGTGCCGTGCTCACCGGTGGCGCCCAGGCGGTGGATTTCACCGTGGGCGGCGGCCAGGTCGTGTTTGAGCTGTTTGATTTCGGCTTTGAGTGCGCTGATGGTGGTTTCGTAGCCGCGTTTTTGGGTGCGCAGCTGTTCACGCAGCGCTGCGGTGACACTCGAGGGCGTCGCGGCGTTGTCGGGGGCCGCGGTGCTCAGCCGTGGCGCAGGAGTGTTGGCGGCGGCTTTGACCTCGGCCAGCAGGTCGGCGTGGTTGTAGATGGTCTTGCGGGAGACATCGGCGTAGCGGGCCAGGGCGTTGGGGTTGATGGTCAGGCCTTTGCGTTGCATTTCGCGCAGCGCCTTTTTGATCTTGGCGCGGGCTTGGTTGCGGCTCTTGGTCGAAGCACGGCGCAGCCCGTCGAGGGAACGGGGCATACTCACCGCCCGCCGGGGCGTGGGCGCGGTTGGCCGGCCTTGTCGAGAGCCGACTGGTGTGCCCCGCGGGTCTGGATCTGCAGCAGCGGCAACCGAGGCGCGGTCCCCGCGCCGGCCACCGATCCGTGCCCTGGTGTCTGCCCGGGTGTGTTGAGGCGATCGATGATGGCCTGCAGCGAGGCGATTTCGCGGCGCCGCTCGATGATCCAGATGTTGTCGTCGGTCAGCTCGCGTCCGGCGCGTGCCCGGTACTGCTCACGGCGGGTGGCGATCAGTGCTTCGGTGGCGGCCAATTGCGCACGCAACTCGCCCAGATGCGTGGCGTCGGTGGCGAAATGCCCGCACGATAGACAGGCTTCTCTGAACTTGCCAGTCGAGCTCAATGTCTTGGTCATGAGGGGAACACCTTCGGCCGCAGAAGTGGGGTGCCGAGATCGACCAGACCCGCGGAGTTCAGTCGATGGTCGATTTGGGTGAGCTTGTCGTTGGCTCCGGCCAGGCTGACCTGGAGTCCCTCGACTTCTCCGAGCCAGCCGTGCAGCTTGGCCTCGGCAATCCGGTCCTGCAGGTTGTTCCGGATCTCTTCTAGGCGGTGTCGTTGTGCTGGGTCCGGCCGCAGCAGTGAGCAGCGGACACAGGCGTGCTCGTGAATGCACGGTGTGCCGAACGCCCGTCCGCACGTCCCAACGGATACTTTGCGCTTCTCGAAGTGGACGAGGAAGTCGTCCCATTCGTCGTCGGTCGGGGTCCGATATTCTTCGCTGGGTCGGGTTGCCCGCCGGCGGGCGATGAAAGCTCGATGGGCTTCGATTGCTTCCATCGGGTAGACGGCTTTGTATCCCATCGTGGTTTCAATTGTCTTGTGTCCGCAGATGATTTGGGCAATATGGGGTGGCAGACCGCTCATGATTGCGTCGGTGACAAAGATCCGTCTGAAATCGTGCGGCACGAAGGTGAGTGGTTCGCCGGTGGCGTCGGTGAGTCCACTGGCGGCGAGAGCGTCAACGAGCAGTTTCCGGATGCCCATGGCGGTGAAGGGCCGGTTTTCGTTGCCGACAGTACGCTGGAACAGCAGCGGCATCGGTGGATTCCAGATCCGCTCACGCAGGTCATAGGACGGCACGACGGGTATTACTGCGGCTGACCCTCGTAGTCGAGTGATGATGCCGCTGAGCACGTCGGCGAGTTCAGGGCTGACCAGCAGGAGCCGTTCGGCGTCGGTCTTGGACGGAGCGATCTGCAGGAGCGGTACCAGCTCGCCGGTCGACGGCAATCGATATTGAATGATGCTGTGATGGCTGAGCTCGAGCAGCTCTTCGCAACGAATACCGGTCAGGCGCAACACTTCAATGGTTGCGTGCGCCCAGAATGCGTCGTCTGCTTCGCAGGATAGGTTGCGGCGTTTGCCAGTTGCGGTCTCTTCAGCCCAGAACTGTCGGCCCTTCGACTTCGCGACGATGGCTCTGCGGAGCAGGCCGTCAGTGCCCGCAATCACCTCCCCGGGCTGGGTTTGTTGTGCGGCACTGAGATGTTGCTCGGCGGTGCGGTGACGTTCGACTGCGTTGCGCACCAGCGTCAGCAGGACAGGAAGCCGCTCGCGGGTCCGATGGTCCATGCGTGCCTTGCGGTGTTTGCGCTCCTTGACGCGGCTGATCTCGGCGTTGCTGATCGGGCATGGCGCCGCCCACTGGGCCCAGCGGGCGGGGTCGTCGACAGCCCAGTGCGCGATGTCGAGGTAGAAGGCTCGCACCTTCATCATTTCGTCCTTGACGTTGAGTCTCGGACTACAGACTTCGATCTTTTCCCCGACCGCATTAGTGACGTTGCGCTTCTTCGTGGCGATGTCCTCCTTCCATTTCCTGGCGGTGTCCAGGGGCAGGTGCAAGTTGTTGATCTCGGGGTGGATGGCCTCGATCCGTGCCCAAAACAGGCCGGCCAGCGTACGACAGGTCATGTCGAGACTGGAGTAGTCGAGCGATGCTTGGCGTTCGCGGAGGTAGTCGACGATTAGGTCGCGCACCGGCTCGCATCGTATGGGGTATCGGTCGACCATCTCCTCGATGGTCAGACGACCGGCCGCCAAACCGAAAGCCCTTAGTGTGTGCGGTGCGTCTTCGGCAAATACGCCGATCGCGCGAAGCCGTAGATAGAAGTCGAGCTTGTTCTGGCCGCCGTGCGCGTGCGCTTCGCGCATGGTGTCGACCAATTCCACGCAATCACCAACGGTAATGTCCGCGATGCGCCCGCCTTTGCAGGCCAACAGGGTCGCGACCCTTGTGGCCGCGACGCGCGCATCGGCGGCGCAGCTGGACTCGCTCATCGAGGCCACGCCTAGCCGTGCGAAGCCGTCCGGGTCTCTGGACTGTGCCATCGCGGGCGCAAGCTTGCCGTGTGTTCGGGTAAGCATCCACTTCATGCTGGGGCGGATGATGTCGCCGCAGAGCAGCATTAACAGCCCCGAGGCCAGATCGCCCGGAATGTAGCTGGCGGCTTGGCCGCGTTTGGCTAACCACTCCACCGGCAGTTGGGTCCAGGCACGGCCGGGATAGTTTTCAACTCCGCTGTTCTGCCAGCGCATTTGCCAGGTTTCGCCGGGAAATGACGCCAGCCAAGCCAGTAGGTTGGTTGCGCCGCGCCGGCGCCCGGCGTTCGTCTGGGCTGTAACCACGACGTACGGTGGCGACGTCAGTCGTCGCAGTGTGTCTTCGGCCGATTGCTCGGTCTCTGGCCAAGCGTGTTCGATCTGGCGGGGCTGGAAACGCTCACGTAGCTCCTTATTGCGTGCACCTACTTGTGCCCGCGGGGTTTTTGGTGCCGAAAGCGATTTTCGAGCAACGTGTTTGGTGCTGATCACCGTCACAGCGACCTCCCGAACAGCACGTTCAACGCCTGCGGGTCATAGCCGGGGGCAGGCGGCGGTGGTGAATCTGACTTGCCGGCCTCACGGGCGTGGTGGGCCAACACACCGGCGATCACCTCGCCAGTGGTGGGTGTCAGATAGCGTTCTGTGGTCGTCAGGTGTGCATGGCCGAGCACCCATTGCACATCGGTCAACGTCAATTGCTCGTCGCGCACCATACGCTGGGCAGCACTGTGACGTAAGTCGTGCAGAGTCCAGTCCGAACCCAACGCGGCATTGGCGCGTTCGAACATGCGGTGGGCAGCGTGATAAGACAAGGGACGCAACGGTTGTCGCCGCGTCCACCACAGGGGCCGCGCTTTTTGGTGCGGCAGGTTGTCCGGCAATTCTGCTTGATAGAGCCGCAACCAAACGAACGCATCGGGCGACGCGGGCAGTTGCTGGATCGCGCGGGATCCCTTACGCACCACAGTGATCAGCTGTTGGCCCGGGTCGATGTCACACTGGCGAGCACCCAGCAGCTCCGATGCTCGGGCTCCGGTCGAGATCCAGAACGACACCAGAGCGCGGTCACGGTTGGACGGCAGTGCCGCGAAAAGTGTGTTGAACCGTTCGTCGGGAATCGCCCGCGGAATCCGGTTCGGCACTTTGGGGCGGTAACGCCCCACCCGGTCGCGGTTCCACGCGTCCATCGGGTTGTGGTGGGCGTTAGCCCGATCGACGCGACGCGCGACATCCAGAGGAAAGGGATTGAGAATAGGCCCCGTACCGGTATCGCGCTGGAAGTCATAAAAGCCACGGAGCACCGTCTCGCTGTGGGCGATCGTTGCCGCTGCATACCCAGGTCCCAGGGCGGGCTTGCCGGTGACGGGGTTCGGCGGCTCAACCGACTCCGTTGTTGCGACATTGCGGCCCGTAACTGTGGCCGTGGCCGTGCGCCGGTGTTTGACAGCGAGCTGAATCCAACAGCTGAAGTCGCGGGCCTCTGTACGAGTCGCGCGGCGCCATCCGACGTCAACGGCGTCGAGGAAGCGCCACCACCGCAGCAGATCCATGCCGTAGGAACGCAACGTCGCCGGTGAGCGGCCGGCGGCCAGCAGCTCGCGCAGAAACATGGACACCGGTTCGACGACGACACCGGAGGCATCGACTAACTGGAATGGCTCACCGGGATCCTCGGTAGCGACGAGTCGACCTCCACGCGACACGACTAGACAGGCCACATCCCTTGCTTGCTTTCGGTCTTCAGGCATGGCCGGCAAGTTATCGGGGCTGATGCATCACGCGGCCAAACGCCACGCGAATCGGTCAGTTAGTTCAGTCAACGGGGCGTTGCCCTTGTCGCAGGTCTTCAGCGGCGGCAGCAGACACACCCCGTTGGGTAGCACCCGGTCGGTGCGCGCGGCCAGCTGAGTCATCTCGTAGATGTCGTGCGGGGCGATATCCACCTCGGCGCCATGTGCACCGATCTTTTTGTGCTTGAGGAATTCTGCTTCGGCGGTGGCTGCCAGGGTGGCCGCATACCGGGCGGTCATCTCCGGGCTCTTATGCCCGAGGTAGCGCTGAACGACGTGAAACGGGACGCCGTCGTTGAGTAGCTCGGTGGCCCGGGTATGGCGCAGCCGATGGGTTTGGGTGAACCGCAGCGGCCGGCCCGCGTGATCGGTCATCGAGTGCATTGCGTCGAGCTTTTCCAGCATCGTGCGGTAGGTGGTGTAGGGCCGCGGCCGCTGGCCGCGGTATTGGTTTTTCAGCCCCAGAAACAGATACCGCGGATTCAGTTGCGGGTAGGTGGCTTTGAGCCAGTCTTGCTGTTCGGTGATGATGTCGACGACGGCCTGCTCCACCAGGATGGTCGGGATGACCCCGTCGACTTTGGTCTGCTGATAGCGCAGCCGGGCCACGAACGCCGCACTGTCGGGTTGGCTGCCCACGGGACGGTCGTGTCCGGGAATCGCCTCAAGCGGGTCGTGGTCGAGCATGAGGATTTCGGAGGCGCGCCGCCCGGTCAGCGCTTGCAGCAGCCACACCCGCGCGGCCTGCGGATCGCCCAGGCCCGGCAGGACGGTCAGATTCCCATCCGCCCGGGTCAGCACCACCTTGGCCTTGGCATCGGCGGCCAGCACGTCCAGGTAGGTCAGCATGCGCTGCAAATCCCCGGTCGAATACCAAGTCAGGTCGCGTTCACCGCGGCGCCGGCGCGGAGCGTTCAGCGGCGACCACAACGCGGTGTGGGTCAGCGTGGCTTGGCGCCACCGGGGGTTGCCGGTGGCGGTGGCCGCTTCGGCGGCGTGATCGTGCATGAACGTGTAGAACGCCTGGGTTTGGGCTTGCAGGCTGGCCACGGTGCCCGCGGTCAAACGGTGCGAGTGGGTGGCGGCCTGCGGGGAGCGCAGATACTCCAGGTAATCGACGAACACCTGCCGCAACCGATCGGGATCGGTACTGAACAGGGGGTCGTCGAGGTGGCCGTGGCTGCGGGTGAACCGGCCCAGCTGCGATCCCAGATTGCGGCACCGGTCGGTGACCGAGGACCAGGTCAGCAGATCGTAGGTCAAGGCGCTGCGCAGCCAGAACCGCAATCCTTCACGCAGCCAGGCCGGTTCGATGCCGCGCAGCCGGACCGTCTTGTCGTGGCTGGGTTCATGATCGCGTTGCGGAATCCGCGGATCAGCACGCAGATCCCAGATGTCATGCGACCACCACGGGGCCTCGGTGCAGCGCACCGCCACGCTCAGGTGCAGATGCTCGATCAGGTGGCCGATGTTGCGCCGCGAACCGGCCGAGGGCAACCGGTGGTTGCGCCGTTCAAACACCAGCGTGGCCTGCCGCATCATCTCGGTCGGGTCCAGCTCAGCGACGCTGACCGGCGAAGACCCGGTGCGACTGGTGTGCTCGGCGATTGCGCCCGGCAGCGCGCGGGCCAGCCAGCCCAGCAGCGACGGCTCGATCTTGCGCAGCTGTTGATCCCAGCACAGCCACACCCACCAGGCGATCTCCTGGCCGAAACGCACCGGCGCACCCATCGGTGTGTAGTCGCGTTCGGTCTCGGCGTATTCGGGGCGGCGGTACTGGCTTGCGAAGACGAACACCTCGTCAAACGGGGCGGTGGCGATCCGGTAGACCGAGCGCCGCCACGGTGTGGGAACCCGAGCCCACTGCGCTTCCCACGGGTGCGCGGCCCCCAGCGGTCCCGCCCCGGTCACCGCCGCCGGCGGATCAGTCGGAGGAATCATGGTGCACGCCTTTCCATCCGGCCACGTAGTTGCGCCACTGAGCCAGGGTGCGCATCTCGGCGTCCTCGGTGACCCACCCGTAGGTCGACAGCGTGGTCTGAATGTCGGCATGACCCAGCCGGCGCATCACCACATGCGGCGGGGCGCCCGAGAGCAGCAGCGCGGTGGCATGGGTGTGGCGCAGCCAGTGCGGCGTCCACTGCCGCGGCAGCGCAGGGCACCGATAGGTCAGGGAATCGACTTTGGCGTAGACGGTTTCGGGTCGCGTCGGGGCGAACCGCTGGCCACGGACCAGGTTGACGAACACAAAATGGGTGTCCAGATCCGGCACCACCAGATCGGCCCCGCGGTCCACCAGATGCCACACATATGCCGAATACAGTGCCTCCAGGTCATCCCCGATATAGATCCGGCGGGCCCGCAGCGTCTTACCGCGCACCCCGCGCGGATGGTCCTGGCGCGCGGCCACATCGATAAACGGTGTGCCCCCGGCGCCGATATGAAAATCCTGGTGCCGCAACGACAACGCCTCACCCAGGCGCATCCCGGTCTCGGCCAGCACCGCGAACAGCAACCGGTCCCGCAACCCCGAGTCCGGCCCCGACCACTGCTGCCCACTCTGGGTGGCGCAGCCGTCGAGGATCGCGCTGACCTGGGCGGGCAACAACACCGGTGTCGCCGCCCGGTTGCCGCGGCGCACCGTGTAGACCGGTCGGTCCTTGACCCGCGGCGACCCCACCCCGGCCAGCATCGGCACATACCGTGACCGGGAGCGCTTGCCGCGACTGATGAACAGCCGCTGATACGGCCCAGCCAGGCCGTGCGCATCGGCATGGAAGCGATAGCACGCCAGCACCGCCGCCGCCCGCAACTGCGTGCTCGCCGGACTCAGCCAGCCTTGCGGTGCTCCGATGCGCGCGGTGCCCGGCAGATCGCCGGTGCGCAGATAAGCCAGAAACTGGCCGAACAATCCCGTGGAGATCTCACGCCAATCCGTGCCGGTGTGTTCCAACACCGTCCACCACGCCGCCAACCCGGCCGCATACGCCTTGACGGTGTTCGGCGAGGCCTCATCATCGCGCAGAAACTGCAAGAACTCCTCAGCCGCCCTGACCGGCAGGCCATCGGCGCCCAGCACCGTGTAGGTGTCGGGCCGATCGGTCACAGCAACCCGCTGTGTGCGTGACATCCCCCCGACCGCCCCCGACCGCTTCTCTAGGCCTGCCGGCGGGCCCGTTCAAACGGCACCACGATCTGCCCACCATCACCGGGCCCCTCGCCGTCGCCATCACCGGCACTCTTGACCCGGGCCACCCGAAGCCGAGCCCGCCCCGGGGCGTCACGCTGACCGGCCAACACATCGGCCATCAGATCCGCCGGGAAAATCAGGTTGTGCGCCATCAACGCCTCGGCCGACGCGGTGCCATAGCAGGCCTCGATCCATTTGCGCAGCAACCGCGGCCGCTCCGGCTTACGCGCATCCCAACCCGGCTCGGTCTTACCCCACGTGTGCCCGGTATCGGTGTTGATCCTGGTATACAGCTGCTTCTGCAATGTCTCCGCCCGCGCATTGTCGATCAGCTTCGACTCGCGCAAGTGCAAAATCAACGCCCCCAACGAGATCCGCCACTTCAACTTCACATCGACCAAATCGTTCAAAGTCGGGGCCACCGGAATCTCCGGTGCGATCGCCTCGGCCGGCGCCAACAACTCCGAGGCGAACCGGGAGGCCTCACGCTCCTCCGCATCGCTCACATCGCCATACCGGTGCAACACCAAATGCCCGATCTCATGGGCGATCGTCCAGCGCGTGCGCTCCCAGGAATCCAGTGCCCGCAACAACACCACCGGTCGCTCCCGGTAGGCACCGGTACGCGCCGAGCACCCCAAATGCTTCTCAGTCAACGCTCCGGCCGGATCCTCATCCTCACTGTCCCAGTCGACACTGCCCGAGATACGAGAATGCTTCATCCGCAACACCACTGGAACGCCGGCAGCCTCCAGCTCGTAGGTCAACGACTTGATCGGCACCCCCGGCTCCACGCCCAACCACTGGCGGGCCTGGGCCGCCGCGGTCACCACATCGGTACCCGCCGGCAGCGGCTCCAGACGCACCGCGGGCAACTTGGCCTGCCCGTTGAGCTGATCGAGCAGATCACCCACCACATTGGCGAACACCGCCAGGTACTCCTTCTCGGTGACCCTGGTGGATTTCGGTGCGCGAAACAGCAAGTCGTGAGCGAACACTCGCGATACCGGGGCAGTGGTGAAAAACGCCGCCGGGAACCGCAACAACGTCGCCAGCCGGTTGAACTCGGTAGCATCCAGCAGCGCGGTTTCGGCCTGCTCCAACCGGGTCTGCCGAGGCGAGCGCCACCCCATGTGATCCATCACCGCCGTGCCCGACAGTCGCCGCAACACCCGGGCCTGGCGGACCCGGACGCCGAACACCTCGACGGTTGTCATCGCCGACCACCTCGTCCCCGGTAGCCTCCGGCCGGTAGCACGCCATCGCCTAAGCCCCCGAATCCTCGCCCGCAGAAGGGTTTTCGGGCCACTGCTCGTCGAAGTCGCGGTCGTCCTCGTCGTCCTCGACGTCCTGCTGAGCAATCTCGGCCGCTGTCTTCGGTCGGATCGCCGCCGGCAGATCGACGAACGCCACAATCCGCTCGTCGGACGTGTCGATCTCCTCGACCATCGCCAGGATGCCTCCGGCCACCGACAACCGGCCCGGGGTCTCCCACCAGTACAGGACCAAATCCCAGTTCTGCCCGATCCCCGGCGGGCCCATCACCCGCTGCGACTCCGGCTCGTCGTCGTCGAGCACCATCTGCCGCCCCGGCTTCGGCGCCGGCATCGCCAACTGCTGCACCACCGCCCCGAGCGCCTCGGCCTCCTTCGGCGACATATGGCGCACCCGCGCGAACGCCATATCTGAATCGCCGAATCGCACCGAAACCCCCGGACCCGACGACATCTGCAGTGTCGAATCCGGCCCGCACGATGCGCTCCGCGACGGTGTGCGCGGCGGGTTGTCGAACCGAGAGCGCGCATCGATCGCGTTCATCGCCAACACCCTGGTCCGCACATCCGAACACAGCGTTCCGCCGTGCAACCTCATCGGATCGGGAAACTCTTCTGCCCACGAGGCCAAGGTCTTGTCGAACGCCAGCCCGATCTCGCCCAGCAGCATGGCCAACGCCACACGATGCTGGACCACCAGCCGCCTCAGCAACTCCAACGGAACCGCCATGGCAGAAATTCTGCATGGTTTTACCTACATCACCGGGTAGGCGCGCCGCGTGTCGGGGTGTCATTCTTGGTGCCTCGTCATAATTGAATTCTACATGTGTAAGACGTCAAATGCACTGCAAACACGGCACTTTCGCGCGATTCGCGTCACCAATTCGAGCTCCAAACCCGCACGTGGCCGCACCCCAGGCGGCGCGCGGAGCCTCAGCCCGATGGCGCATGGGCTGGCCGGCCGGAGCGCACCGCGCAAACACGTGTCGAGTGTGACCGATGGGGCGAATGTGACTCAGGAGGTAATCGGCGTGTCGCTCGGATCGGCAGCGGAAAGGCCGTGTGCACCTTACTGACGACCCACGCCACGGTCACAACCGGCCCGAGCGCCGCTGCCGGTCTGCGCCCGCGGTGAACGTTGACCACATGTGTACAACGCTGGGCCCGTCGCCTGGACGCCCTCTACATGTACCAGTCGTCACAACCAGCATCTATCGCGATCAACCCAAACCCTATTCCAGATAAGTTGGGAATCGACGACGAGGGCGGGAATCCGCGGACGAATAGTCCGGCATCGGTTAGACCTAGGGAGACAACGGCAATGGGATACAAGATCGACTGGACCCGGTTCGGAAAGACCGGCGATGACGACGACCGGGCCAGAAATACGATCGCAGAAAGTTTCGCACACACGCGCAATCGCAGCGAACCAGACTCAATCGACCAGGCGCAGGCTGTGCATGCCTTGACGTGCTCCCCGCCATGAATGGCGGGGATTCCCGTGCGGCTACGCCGCTGTTGGGGTGCTTCCTGCTTCGTCGCCCCGCGCCTCCCGAGTGGTGGGAGGACTTACCGAGGCTCCACCGGCGTTTCGTCTCTCTGCCCGCCCGGCAGCGAGAATGGTCTTGGCGGCGTTGTGGTCGCGGTCGTGGACCACTCGGCACTTCGGGCACGTCCACGACCGAATCTGCAGTGGCAGTTCGTCGAGTCGGTGCCCACAGTCCGAGCAGGTTTTGCTCGATGCCAGCCACCGCGACACGGTGTGCACGGTGCGGCCGTAGCGGTCGGCTTTCTCGTCGATGATCCGCACGAACTGACCCCATCCGGCATCGCTGATTGCCCGTGCCAGACGACGGTTTCTGACCATCCCCACGATGTTGAGGTCTTCGACGTGGATCACTTGATTCTCGCGAACCAACGCCAAAGCCTGCTTGTGGTGATAGTCCCGCCGAGCACGGGCAACCTTGTTGTGCGCGACGGCTACCTTGCGCCGCGACTTGTCCCTGCTGGCCGATCCTTTCTGCCGTCGAGACTTCTCCCGCTCCAACCGCCGCAGCTTCCGCAGCTTGCGACCCAAATGCTTCGGATTGACGACATCGGCCCGACGGCCATCGGTGGTGGCGGTCGTGGCCAACCGAGCGACCCCTACATCCACACCGACCTCCCGGTCCACCACGGGCAGCGGTGAGGCCCCAACGTCGACAACGAAACTGGCGTAGAAATGGCCATCGGGTTCCCGAATGATCGTGACCGACGACGGCGTGCTGGGTAGCTCGCGTGACCAGCGCACCCGCACCTCGCCGACTTTGGCCACGAACAGCCGGCCGTTGGCTTTCAGGCTGAACCCGTTGCGGGTAAGCCGAAACGACTGCCGGTGATCCTTGCGGGATTTGAACCGCGGCCGGCCCACCCGCCGACCCCGACGTTTCCCACTGGTTGAGTCGAAGAAATTGCGCCAGGCGCGGCGGGAGTCGTTGACCGACTGCACCAACGCCACACTCGGCACCTCGCACAACCAGGCTCGCTCGGTAGTGGTCTTGGCCGCGGTGATCACGCAGCGCTGAATCTCGCTGTCGGACAACTTCACCCGAGCCCCATACGCCTCGTCGCGGACTCTCAGCGCGTCGTTGAACACCACCCGGCAGCACCCGAACACCCGCGCCAGCATCTCCTGCTGGGCCGATGTCGGTTCGATGCGATACCGGTAGCGCATCTGCATCCCCCGACTGTAAAGGCCGCCTATGACAACAACCCCGAGCTATCGCCGTGCCCGGCACAGCGTGTCGCTGCTGCACGCCCACGTGGTGTTCGTGACGAAGTACCGGCGACCGGTGTTCACCGACGCCATGCTCACCCACTGCGAAAACATCATGCGCGATGCCTGCACCGAACTGGGCACCGAGTTGGTCGAGTTCAACGGCGAAGCCGACCACGTGCACCTGCTCGTCTCCTACCCGCCCACGCTGGCAGTCTCCACGCTGGTCCAGCGACTCAAGGGCCGCACCGCCCACTCCATCCGCCGCGAATACACCGGCACCTGTGTCCGCGCCCGCATGCGCGGACACCTCTGGTCGCCGTCCTACTTCGCCGTCTCCTGCGGAGGCGCACCCTTGTCGATCATCAAGCAGTACATCGACGGACAAGCCCGACCACTCTGAGCGTCGAGCAACGCCCGCCGACAGACGGGATGGGCTCACCCCGGACTGAAGTCCGGGGCTTGCGCCCAAGATTCCGGTCAACGCACTCAACAACGCGGGTGCGGTCATCATATGGCCTGGGACCGAGACACAAGGGCTGCTGTCAAACGCTGCTACCATCGTGTGATGGCACGTATCATCACCCTTCGCTTGTCGGAGTCGGCCTACGAAGCAGTCAAACGTCACGCTGAAGCCGACGAGCGCTCGATGAACGCCTGGATCGAGGAGTTGCTTGACGCCGAAGACATGCGCCGACGCTGCCTCGCGCACCACCAGTTTTTGACGAACAACCCCGAGGTCGCCGCATTCGCCGAGGACTGGGCCGACCGCAATCTCGACGACCTGGTCGGATGACCGTCCCCCGCCGAGGCGACATCTGGACTCTAGACACCGGCGCTCCAACGCGGGTGCTGATCATGTCCTCCACGGTCTATAACGAGATTCCCACAGAACCGACGGTGATCGCTGTCCCGGTTTTGACCGGCGAGCCAGACACCGGATTCGGAGTCAATCTCGGCGACGGCCATTGGGCCGCAACAGGTCTGATTACCAGCCTCCGGAAATCACGCCTCCAAGCGTTCCAGAACAACGTCGGAGTACAAGCACTCACCGACGTCAACACCATGCTTTTCCGAATCCTCGCGACACCGGAGCGATAACATCGCCGCTCAAGCACCGCGGCATGCTCGACACGAACGCGGGCGACCGGGCGACGGCCCGGAGGCCGGGACGCTGTTGGAGCGCATGCGCGCCGAGGAACGGCAATAACCTGTCTGGATAAACGGTATTGATAAATCGAGCAATAAACGGTAGTGTTAATGGCATGAGCAACGTGATCGCAAGCGCCTACTACAAAAGCAGCACCCTCACCAACCGCGCAGGCATCATCATCGTCAAAGAACGCGGCAAGTACGGCGTCGGAAACTTCCAGCACATCTCCGGAATCGGGGAGCGATACATCATCCGCAAGCGCTTCGCTACAGAAGCTCAGGCACGCGCCGCCGCCAATTGCGCATGGCTCGCCGAACACCACAACGCCATCTGACATGGGGGAACAGCCCGTGGGCCGCCCCGAAGTGGGGCGGCCCGTCAACATACGTCTAGGCGACGAGCTCCTGGCCAAGGTCGACGCCTACGCCGCCGGCGAAGGTATCAAGCGCGCCGAAGCGGTCCGCCAACTGGTACAGCGAGCGCTGCACAGTGCGCAGCGATCGAAGCTAGGTAGCGCGGCGGACCCCGGGTTTTAACCCTGGGGGTGAGCGCGTCAAGTCCCGTGCTTGTGGTGCCCGCTGCCCCGTGTGGTTCGGCGTGTTGGCGTAATTAGATAGGTATTGCCTGTCTAATGTTGTCGGTTGTGGGTGTTACGTTGCGGACGAACGCGAATATCGCGTTCCAGTGCGCGTATCACGTGGTGTGGTGCCCGAAGTACCGCCGCCGAGTGATCGGCGGGCGGATGGAGCAACGCTTGAAAGAGATCATCGCCGAGGTGATCACGGAGAAGGGGGCATGGTTGATCGAGTTGGAGACCATGCCTGATCACGTGCATCTACTGGTGGAGGTGGATCCCCAGTTCGGGGTGCACAAGTTGGTGAAGGCCATCAAGGGCCGCTCCTCGCGGGTGCTGCGTGAAGAGTTCCCGTGGCTGAAATCGCGGTTGCCGTCACTGTGGACCAACTCGTACTTCGTCGCCACCGTCGGTGGTGCACCGTTGTCGGTGATCAAGCGGTACGTCGAGACGCAGAAGGACCGCTGAATATGTTGGCGGGGAGGCGGTTTCGTATCGAGTTCACCGACGAACAAGCCGAATACGCTGAGCGGATCGGTGCAGTGTGTCGGGCGGTGTTCAACACCGGGCTGGAACAACGCCGTGAGTACCGCCGCCGTGGGGCGTGGATGAATTACGGGCCTCAAGCTCATGAGCTGGCCGAGGCCAAGGTCGAGCACCCATGGTTGAAAGACGTTCCAGGGCATTGTCTGCAGCAGACGTTGATGGACCTGGACAGGGCATGCCGTGAGCATGGCACCTTCGGTGTGCGGTGGCGTTCAGCGCGGCGGTGGTCGCCATCGTTCCGGTTTCCCGAAGGGAACAAGATGGCGGTGGAGAAGCTCAACCGCCGCCATTCTCGGGTGAAGCTGCCCAAGCTCGGGTGGGTGAAGTTCCGGCAGACCCGCAGCTTGGATGGTGAAACCATCCGCTCGGCCACCCTCAGCCGTGAGGGCCAGCACTGGTATGTCTCTTTGCTGGTCGAGGACGCGGCCGAGAAGCCGGCAACCCATGCTGCTCCCAGGTCGGCGGTGGGTGTGGACCGCGGGGTGGTGGTGGCGGTGGCCACCAGCGACGGTGAGCTGCTGGACCGGGCGTTCGTCACCACCGGCGAGCAACGCCGCACGGTGGCGTTGCAGCGGACGCTGTCACGAGCCGCGAAGGGCTCGGCTAACCGCAACAAGACTTGTGCAGCCCTGGCGAAGGTGCGGGCTCGGGAGCGTCGCCGGCGGTTGGATTTCTGCCAGAAAACTGCCCACCAGCTAGCGCAGAACAACGCGGTGGTGGTGCTGGAGAAGCTGCCGGCCAAGAACATGACCCGGCGGGCGCAGCCCGTCCCGGACCCGAACAACCCGGGCAGTTTTCTGCCGAACGGCGCCGCTGCCAAGTCGGGCCTGAACAAAGCAATCTTGTCGAAAGGCTGGTACCGGTTCGAGCAAGCGTTACGGTCTGTGTCCCGCTACACCGGGACAGAAGTGGTGAAAGTTCCGGCAGCGTTCACGTCACAACGCTGCTCGGCGTGTGGGCATGTGGACCCGAAATCCCGCGAGAGCCAAGCGGTCTTCCGTTGCACCCACTGCTCACGCCCCGCCGAGCACGCGGACATAAACGCCGCCAAAAACATCCTGGCCGCAGGGCTTGCGGTCACCGCCTGCCGAGAATCTGCGGTGCCCTCGGGTGCTGCAGAGACGCCGACGCAGGAACCAGCAGGAAACCGCGAGGAATTACTGCTCCAACCCGTCTAACAGGTTGGAATCCCCCCGGCTTCAGCCGTGGGGAGGAACGTCAAGAGACACCGCAGCAAGGCGAAGCATTCCAAACGACTTTCGCGTGTCCGTGATGGCATCTACGCTGGGAGGATAGGAAACGAGGGGGCTCTGTATGGATAACACCGCCCAGGAGGTCGGCACGCTGCTGCTGAACATGGCCCTGGACGCTCCTCCGCCTGCTACCGTCCCTGACGCGCTACCGCCAGTAGCGGGTCCCCTCGACGCCGCCTACGCCGCGCTGGTCTCCGCGATCAACAGCGACGACCAACTCAACGACGCCGCCTGCAAAGCGATGTGGCAGGCCAGGCAAACACTCACCTCCCAAGCAATCCTGGAGAAGCTATGACCACCGCAGGCGGCGGCCAGATCACCTTCGCGACCGCACCGTATCTGGGCGGCCAGTTCGCTGATGCGCCGGCACCGCCGGTCGCACCCGATGTGCCGCACCCCCCGATGGGATCGCTCGATGCCGCCTACAACGCACTGGTCAGCGCGGCCAACTCCGACGACGGCGAGAACGACGGCGACGTCGCCGAGCAACAAGGCGACCGCGCCGACCAATACGGCGACATCCTCGGCAAATTCCCCGCCAACGACGAACAATCCCAGCAAATGCTCACGCAAATGAGTCAAGCTGTGCCACAAGCACTGACCGGCATCATGGGCGGTCTGACCGGCATGCTGGGCGGCCTGGCCGCGATCCCTCAATCGATGGCGCAAGCGGGAACCCAGGCCATGCAAACCATGTTGACCTCAGCCACCAACGCCGCCGGCGACGACGGCGAATGGGACGACGACGAGGACGCCGGCTTCGACGACGCGTTCGGCGACGGCGACTTCGGCAGCGGCGGCGGTGGAGGCGACGGCGAAGGCGGAGGCGGGGGAGCAGGAGGCGAAGGCACCACACTGCCCGCCACCTACCTGGCGCCACCGCAGCTGCCGGCAGCCGCCACCTTCCCAGCCGCAGCCGCACCCCCGATCACCCCGGCACCGGCCGCCACACCAGCCGCGCAAACCGGGATGGGCATGCCGATGATGCCGATGGCACCCGGCATGGGCGGCGCCGCCGCCGGCGGCGACAAGAACCAGGTCACCAAGAAAGTGCAACCACCGACCATCGCCAACGCCAAACCCGTCGTGGGCCGCTTCGTCGCCGACCGCCTCGACGCCCCCGTCGTCAACCGGGTACGGCTCGGGCCGAAATCCGCCGCCACCGCACAAAACTCCGCCACCGCCAAAGACAAGGAGGCGAAAACAACATGACCCAAACGCATCCGGGCATCGATGTGGGCATGCCGCCACCCGCCTACGCCCAACCACACACCCCGCAGCAGCCGGCACCACCACCACCGATGCTGCCGCCACACATGCCCCCACCGCGCCGCCGCACCGGCGCGCTGACGCTGACCCTCGCAGCCCTGGCCGTGGTACTGGCCGCCGCAGCGCTGCTCGTCGCGCTACTGCGCCCGGGCCCGGCCCCCGCACCCGCGACAGCGCGACCGACCACTCCCGCAGCACCCACCTTCACCAACGATCAGGTGACAGCAGCCAAGGAGAAAGCCTGCAACGCAGCGAAAACCATCCACGAACGGCTGCTTACCGAAACAAACTGGCCACCGCCGACTGGTCCGGATGACGCGCTGGGGTGGTCGCGCCGGTCGTTGGTCGCGAGTGATTACTTGGCGGCGTCTACGTGGTTGCCGACCCGGGTCGACCCGGCTGCGCCGAGTGAGCTTCGGAACGCGGTAACAGCGTATGCAGCTGGCGCCGCGGATGCTTTCGGTAGTTCGACGGATATCGATCAGTTGGACCGGGCGCATGCGGCGATGACGACGAGTTACGGCCAAATCGAGCGGAGTTGCGCGTAATGGCGGGTGTGATGGGTGGTGCGGACTGGCGTGCGCTGCCGTATGCGACGGTGATCTCGGCGGGTAACGTCTGGAATCCGGGCAGCGAGCATGGCCAGATGCATTCGGCCAAGCGCGATAGCTTCGCCGAGATCCACACGGAGGCTGCGGCCAATCAGCAGCAGATCTTTGAGATGTTGGCAGGCGCTGATGTGGCCGGTGTGTCCGCGGACAATCTGATGCAGGCGCATCAGCGGGCACGGGTCACGCACTCTAACAACGCCGACGGCCATGACGCGAAAGCTCGCGGCTACGCCCAGGCGGCCGACATCTACACCGCGCTGGACTCCAGCGTCCGCAGAATCGTCGTCGATGCTCACCAACAGATCGCGAAGCTCAAAGGCTCTGCGGCGCAACGGGAAGCGGCGAAGGCGGTGATCCTGGCGGAGGCGACGGAAGATTATCAGCGGGTGTATGCCTGCGCTGAGGCCGAGATGTTGGCCGCCGGCCAACAGATGCTGGCTGGTATGGCGCGTGCGCACGGCCGGGAAATGCAGAGCATTCATTCGCACCTCACGCCGCACGGCAAAACACCGAAGGTCACCGCCGCCGGGTTCGGCACCGGGGGACCGCCGCCGGCCGCACCCGCCCCACCCACTCGCACACTCGGACACGAATACGTCGGTCCTTCATCCCCGCCGTTGCCGGATGGAGCTGGCGGTGGCTTGGCCGGACAGCTGGTGTCGCCCCCCGCACCTACAGCGCCCGCGCCTTCAGCGCCGGCTGCTCCGGCCGCCCCAGCAGCACCGCGGGTGCCTGCGGCGCCGATCGTGTCCGGCGCCCCGGGCGTGGCCGGCGGCGCGGCTGCCTCTGCTGAGGCCAAGGCGCCCATCCCAGCTGGTTTCAACCCCGGTGGCGCCGTGTCAGCTGCCCTGTCCGGGGCCGCGCGTGCGGTTCCGACGGTCGTCGCCCCCGTGGTGATTGCACCGCACATCGCGGCGGCAGGTGCGCCGGTCGCGCCGGCGGTGGCGCCGGTGATGGATCACGGTGGTGCGATGGTGTCCCACGCGGCGCCCGCGGCGCCGGTGACGGCTCCGCCTCCCGCTGCTGCGGCCCCCGCTGCCCCGATGACACCGATGACGCCGATGACGCCGGAACCGCATGGGCCGCTGCCGCCGTACGGCTCAGATGTGCGGATGGTCGCAGCCACGGCGCCGGCGTCTCCGCCGTTGGCGCCGACGCCTGGTCCGGTGCTGGGTTCGGCGCCGGCGGCGCCGGTGCCCGGTCCGGCGCTGGTGCGCACCGTGGCCGCGGTGACACCTGCCCCCGTGGCCGGACCGTCTGGTGGGGGAGTGGTGTTGGGTCAGGCCGCGGCGGCATCGGCGGGTGCGGCCGCCGGCAAGGTGGCGGCCGACTCGGTCGAGCAGGCCCGCTGCGATGACTTCGCGGGTGCGATGGCGGCTCAGGAGCCGCGGCTGCGGTGGGTTGCTGCGTCTCGCCCGGATGGGGTGACCATGGTGGCCACCGATCTTGGTGGCGGATGGGTGCCGCCCGGAGTCGGCGTGCCGCGGTCCGCGGACCTGCCGGCGCCCGGAGCGTTGGTGTCATTGCGGGATTTGGTGCGCGGCAGCGGGTTTCACACTGAACTGGCGCCCGGGCACGACACCTCCGGTGTGGCCGGTGTGGAGTTGTCGGATACCCCGCGCAAGTTGGCGCCGGTGTCAGATTTGGGTTGGCAGCTGCGGCAAGCCACCCAGTGGCGTGACGGGCTGCCGCGGGTGGCGCACACCCTGGCCACCGCCTGGGCCAAAGGCGGCGGCGCGTTGCCCGCCGAGCTCGTCGAGCTGCACGGGGCGATGGACGCACAACGGCAGCTGGTGCTGGCCGACTACGCCCGCAGCGACGGCGAAGTCAACGCCCACGAGCTGGGCAACTGGATGCTGCTCGCAGCGATCGACGCCGTGCACAACGATCAGCTGATGCTCGCCGACTACCACTTCCGCTGGTTCGGAACCACCGTTCGGACGTGAATTACGTTGGCGGCACCTATTTTAACACGCTGAGTGCGTCGCTGATAGAAGATATTCTCGGGCGGGCGCGTAACGGAACGTTGACTGTCACCTGGCGAGACGAGGTCTGTCTGCCGATCGGAGCGGGGGGACACACCGGCGGTGCGGTCTACAGTGACGCTGAGCAGCTGGCGCTGCACGCGATCAGGGAAATGCCTTCTGCGGCTTGGGAACCGGGTCGCGGCTTGGGTTGGCGTGAAGCCTTGAGTGCATGGTACGTGGACTCGCGGAATGTTGCGATGCAGCGTTACAGCGAGGCGACGCGTCAGCTTCTCGACCGTGAAGAGCTTGCCGTGAAGTCCCTAGCCGGGATTTTGCGGGTGCGCAGCGTCGCACCAGGTGGGCAGCAGTTGTGGGATCGAGTGGTCCTGGACAACAACGCCGAGATGAATGACCGCAGCCGGATCTTGCAGGCCAACCTGTTCATTCAAGCCCGTGACCGTCTGACCGCCTCGTACCTAGCGGGCCTGGCGGCCGGTGGCGATGATGTGGACTGGCAGGCATGGTTCACCAAGCGGGTGTCGACGTGGCCGGCCGATTCGCCGGCGACCCGTCGAGCCAGGGTCGAACTCGCGGGGCCCTCGTTCTGCACGAGCATGCAGCGGCTCCCGCAATATTGGATCGACTAACGGCAGCGCCGTCACGGTGACGAAAGGCGCCCATCAGTGCGCCCCGAGGGGTCACCGCACAGCAGTGTTCGAGCCCGGCCCCCGTCTTGTCCGGTTCGACTGTCCGGAATCAGGTTTCCGGGAAAGGTGCCCACAGACGGCGTCCAACGCAGGGATAATGCCCACAGTGGGAAAATGGGCTATGGTGATGTGGTGACCGAACTTGCATTCGTGGAAACCGATAGCCGTAGCCGCGCAGTGTTGCCCGGCCGGCCCAACCAACGCTTTTTAGTGCGCGAAAACCCCGATGGCAGCATCCTTTTGCAGCCAGCACAAGTCGTAACCAACGCCCAACATGAATTCGACACCGATCCCGAGCTGCGCGGACTCCTCGCGCGCGCCACCGCATCCCCGACGGTACGTCGCGCACGGGCCCGCAGAACGTGAGCGTGGAGGGCGATTACTCCCAGGTCGCCGACGCCCAGCTCGACGAGCTGGAGAAAGGCCCAGACCCCGACTTGTACAACAGCATCCTGGACACCATCGAGTTGATCTTCCGACTACCCGGACAGGCGCAGTCCCTCTCCACGGCGATCACCACTTCCGACGGTATTCGCATGCGGTTACCGGTCATTGGCCATCCGCCCTACAAGGTGTTCTGGTCCACGGACGGCCCGCGCATCGAGGCCATCTTCCCGCACACATAGCAGCGGGGCAGCAATCGACCGATCGAAGCTAGGTAGCGCGGCGGACCCCGGGTTTTAACCCTGGGGGTGAGCGCGTCAAGTCCCGTGCTTGTGGTGCCCGCTGCCCCGTGTGGTTCGGCGTGTTGGCGTAATTAGATAGGTATTGCCTGTCTAATGTTGTCGGTTGTGGGTGTTACGTTGCGGACGAACGCGAATATCGCGTTCCAGTGCGCGTATCACGTGGTGTGGTGCCCGAAGTACCGCCGCCGAGTGATCGGCGGGCGGATGGAGCAACGCTTGAAAGAGATCATCGCCGAGGTGATCACGGAGAAGGGGGCATGGTTGATCGAGTTGGAGACCATGCCTGATCACGTGCATCTACTGGTGGAGGTGGATCCCCAGTTCGGGGTGCACAAGTTGGTGAAGGCCATCAAGGGCCGCTCCTCGCGGGTGCTGCGTGAAGAGTTCCCGTGGCTGAAATCGCGGTTGCCGTCACTGTGGACCAACTCGTACTTCGTCGCCACCGTCGGTGGTGCACCGTTGTCGGTGATCAAGCGGTACGTCGAGACGCAGAAGGACCGCTGAATATGTTGGCGGGGAGGCGGTTTCGTATCGAGTTCACCGACGAACAAGCCGAATACGCTGAGCGGATCGGTGCAGTGTGTCGGGCGGTGTTCAACACCGGGCTGGAACAACGCCGTGAGTACCGCCGCCGTGGGGCGTGGATGAATTACGGGCCTCAAGCTCATGAGCTGGCCGAGGCCAAGGTCGAGCACCCATGGTTGAAAGACGTTCCAGGGCATTGTCTGCAGCAGACGTTGATGGACCTGGACAGGGCATGCCGTGAGCATGGCACCTTCGGTGTGCGGTGGCGTTCAGCGCGGCGGTGGTCGCCATCGTTCCGGTTTCCCGAAGGGAACAAGATGGCGGTGGAGAAGCTCAACCGCCGCCATTCTCGGGTGAAGCTGCCCAAGCTCGGGTGGGTGAAGTTCCGGCAGACCCGCAGCTTGGATGGTGAAACCATCCGCTCGGCCACCCTCAGCCGTGAGGGCCAGCACTGGTATGTCTCTTTGCTGGTCGAGGACGCGGCCGAGAAGCCGGCAACCCATGCTGCTCCCAGGTCGGCGGTGGGTGTGGACCGCGGGGTGGTGGTGGCGGTGGCCACCAGCGACGGTGAGCTGCTGGACCGGGCGTTCGTCACCACCGGCGAGCAACGCCGCACGGTGGCGTTGCAGCGGACGCTGTCACGAGCCGCGAAGGGCTCGGCTAACCGCAACAAGACTTGTGCAGCCCTGGCGAAGGTGCGGGCTCGGGAGCGTCGCCGGCGGTTGGATTTCTGCCAGAAAACTGCCCACCAGCTAGCGCAGAACAACGCGGTGGTGGTGCTGGAGAAGCTGCCGGCCAAGAACATGACCCGGCGGGCGCAGCCCGTCCCGGACCCGAACAACCCGGGCAGTTTTCTGCCGAACGGCGCCGCTGCCAAGTCGGGCCTGAACAAAGCAATCTTGTCGAAAGGCTGGTACCGGTTCGAGCAAGCGTTACGGTCTGTGTCCCGCTACACCGGGACAGAAGTGGTGAAAGTTCCGGCAGCGTTCACGTCACAACGCTGCTCGGCGTGTGGGCATGTGGACCCGAAATCCCGCGAGAGCCAAGCGGTCTTCCGTTGCACCCACTGCTCACGCCCCGCCGAGCACGCGGACATAAACGCCGCCAAAAACATCCTGGCCGCAGGGCTTGCGGTCACCGCCTGCCGAGAATCTGCGGTGCCCTCGGGTGCTGCAGAGACGCCGACGCAGGAACCAGCAGGAAACCGCGAGGAATTACTGCTCCAACCCGTCTAACAGGTTGGAATCCCCCCGGCTTCAGCCGTGGGGAGGAACGTCAATAGAGCGTATGGAAATCGCGATCGAGCAGACTGAATCGGAATACGCTCAGTTGATCCGGCAACTCGCCGTGAGTTTCGAGTAGTCGCATTCGAAGGCTGGCGGCACGGGTGCGGGTTGCGTCGGCTATAGCCAGGCGGCGTGCGTTGAGCCGGATTGTTTGTTTCCGCGCGCGTTTGATGGTTGGGTGTGCAATCTGGGAATGGTCGTGCGTCCTGTGAAGTATTAAACGAGTTGTGCGACTTGTTGCGTTTTCTGGGGTTCGTTAAAATGGTTGTATGGCGACTTTTGCAGGTGAGCATGCGGATGTGCAGGCCCAGTTGGATGAGTTTTTTGGACTGTTGCAGCGTGCGCGGGAAATTTTTCCCGATAATCCGTTGCCGCCGCCTACGGTGACGTCGGGGGTTGTGCACGACGGTAGGTGGCTTCGGTGACCACTGATTCACCGACGCTGTTCAATGATGGGTCCGGTGCGCACGACACACGCTGGATCGAGGCGAATGACAGTAATGTCACTAACAACATCTTGACGTGGCGGGCACCTGGGTCGGATCCGGGGTTTTCTATTTCGGGTTCTGACGGGTGCTGGGATCGGGTGTTGGCGGCGGCGCGGACTCAGTATGGGGATCCGAACATTACGTGGGGGTATGGGCAGAATCCGCAGGGGCATGGGCTGGAGCGTTACCTCACGTTTGGTGATGGCGCGCGGCTTCCGTCGGATGGAGCTCTGGTCTACCGCGATCATGGTCGCAATTGGCTGGCCTATCCGGATGGGCGTTTTGCGCCGGCGGGTTCTGATTTTTTGCCGACGGCGCCTGCGTTTGCTCCCGCGGGTTACGTGTTGAAGGATGGTCGTTATTTTCCGATCAATTCTCGGGGTGAGCAGATCGGTTCTCAGCAATCCGCTCTGCCGCGTCCTGATGGTTGGCATACGACTGGATCTGTGTCGACTCCGAAGAATAAGAATGGTGATTATTACGAGATCTCTGATCCGGCGACGGGTGCGCGTAAATATTTCGATAAGAATGGTCATCCGATAACCCAGCAGCAGTATGAGAATCCGCAGGCGGCACCCGGGGGATCCGGTGGTGCGCCCGGGGGGTCGCCTGATCCGCGGGCGGTGCTGACTGGCGAGCAGAATTCCGGCGCGGCGGCGGCGGCTGCCAAGAAGTTGGAAAACAGTTTGCAGGACCGTAACGATAAGGCACTTGAGGCTGACCGTCGGCTAGCTGAGGCGTTGCTGGGTGCGCATGCGACCACGGCGGAAGGGGCTGCTGCGCTTAATGCGCTGCAGCGTGACGTCGAGGAGGTCATCAATGGGAAGCCGGATCTCGACACTCCGGCGGGTAAGCAGGAGTTTCAGCGATATATCAACGCCAAGCTTGCCAAGATCGCTGAGATTCTCAGCACTGCGTCGCTGGATGCGCAATCGCAGCGTGAGGCGTTTGCGGCGTTGACTGATGCCATTGTGAACCGTCCGAACCTGCGTGAGACGGAGACGCCGGGTGGTGCGCCTGCCGGGGGCAGTCCGGCCCCGGCGGCCGCGCCCGGTGGTGTGCAGCCCGTCGCGGCGGATGCCGGTGGTGGTGGCGGGGACATCCTCGGCGGTGGTGGTGATCTTGGTGGGGATCTCGGGGGCGGTGATGTGTTGGGTGATGCGTTGGGTGGTGGCCTCGGGGGTGGGGCCAACCCGTTGTTGTCCGGGCTTGGTCCTGCGCTGGGCGGGTTGTCTGGTCTGCCGGGGGCCGCGGCGGGGATCCCGGGTTCGTTGGGTGGTGGCTTGGGGTCCGGGCTTGGGGGCCTTGGCGGGCTGGGGTCGGGCACGGGTGAGGGGTTGGGTGGTCATGGGCGGGGTCGTCATCGTAAGAGCGACCAGGACGAGGATGGGGGCGACGCGGATCTGTCTGATGCGTTCGGCGACTCGAGTCTGTTGCCGGCTGGCAATGAGCACCACGGCGAAGCGTCCCATGACACGCCGACCAGTCCGGTCGCGGGGGCTGGGGCGGCACCGGTAGCTGGGGCGCCCGGTGCGGCCACGCCGGCGGGGGCGGCGCCCGCGCCCGCCGGCGGGGCGGGTCCGACCACGATCACGCTGGCTGATGGAACCCCGGTCACGGTTGATAATCCGCAGTTGGCTGCGGCGCTGAAGGATATTCAGTCTGGTACTAACCCGGCTGAGGCGTTCCGCAATCACCAGATTGTGCTTCCGCCGACGACGGCGCCGCCGGCGACGCCGCTGTCGCCGGGACAACTGCATGTGGGGTCCTACGCCACGTACAGCAACGGTGACATTGTCGTCGCGTTCGGGCCTGATAAGGCGTGGGTTGACGGACGAATGCAACCGATAGCCGCTGCGGCGAAGCCCGGTTTCCTGGGTTGGCAGAATCCTCCGGCGCCGACCGCTGCCGCAGCTCCCGCGTTGCCGGTAGCGTCACTTCCATCGGCTGTCCCGGCTCCGGCTGCTCCGGTTGCTGGGGTTGTCCCGTCCCCGGCTTTCCCGTCCCCGATCCGGTAACGAAGGAAGATCATGGCTAATCAAGACCACATTCAGGTTTCTCCGGAAAACCAGCGTGCCGCCGGCGACGTTCACGGTGAGGTTGCTGAGTTTCTGACTGGCATCCCTACTAACCATGACGACATCATCGGGTGGGTCCGCAGTTTGGGGCCCCTCTATGCGCCGGTCATTCCCGAGATTGTCCGGCTGCTTGAGGAGCGTCACGCGGACTACACCGAGCAGGCTCACGAGCATGCTGCGTTGCACGCAGGTCTGCACGCCCTGGCCGATGCGTGGGAGAGCCATGAGCAGAGCGCTGCTACCCAAATCACCGAGTCGACCTAGCCGCTCGGATGACGCTCTTTGATGCTGTGCACCCCAGTGGGTGCATCTTGTTCCGGTCTGGACGCGGCGGGCTCATGGAGGGTGTGCAACTGACCGCTGAGGCTATGAGCGTGTTCACCAGCGCCAACGCCCTTGCCGAAGCCATTTTGCTCACCGGGCGGGTCTCGCATCTGAAGGCGCTGATGGAAGTGCGCGAGGAGTTGCTTGCCAAGAGTCAGCGGCCGAGTGCGGCGTTGCCGACCTACGACGATCTCGCGGACGCTGAAGCTGCGCTGCGCAATCACCGTTGGTGATTGCGCCTGCGGCATTGTGAATCCTGCCATTCATGGTCCCAGAGCGGGCTGTGGTGGATGTTTTTCTTTGCGTGGCTGGCTTCATAAATGGTGTTGTCCGACGCTAAAGAAGCCGATGCGATTGCCGGGTCTTCGTTTTCCCACGTAGTGGGATACAAGAAGTGTAAGAGGCTGTCCGCGACTGGGTTTCGGGGGAGAATGCCCAGTGGCGGACAGCCGGTATAGAGCATAGCAAGTTTCTGGCGGTGTTTCTTTCGGCATTGTTGGGTGAATTGATTAATGTCGGTTGCGGCGTCCATAATGTGAGTGTGGCCGATTTCGCTCTTGAGGGAGCCGACGAGCTCGATCCCGTTGTTCGGGATCTGATGGATGAGCTTCGGGCGGCCTATGAGCGTATGGAGGCCAAGCTCGCTGATCAGTTGCGCGAGCATTTCGAGGCTTCCTACGGCGGTGTTGAGGGTGTGGGGGATCGTGACGGTGGCCTGGGGTCGCTGTGGTTGAGCCCGGACTTGATGGCGTATTCGCACATCGAGATTGAGCGGCGGCTCAATGTGGTGCTCGGTAGTTTGCGGGATGCGGCTGCCGGTGCCGCCGAGGACGACGATGACGCCGAGGACGTGTCGTGACCGATCCGGAGGCGAGTCTGGATCTGCTGCAGCGGGGTCACGCTCTTTATGGTGCGCGCGGTGCGGCTGGGGATTTGCTGGGCCCTTCCGGCGATTTGCGGGCGTTGGCCGATCGGGTCGCGGGTTCTGTCGGGGTGCCGGGGATTCCGTCGGCGCGAATGTCGTTGAGCGTGCAGCGGTTACGTGAGTTGGCCGAGCATGATGAGCGGTTGCGGGGTTTGCTGACTCGGTTGGCGGCGTCACACGAGCAGGGGCATACGGGCTCTGCGGTGGTGTTGGATGCTGCCCGTGCTGATGTGGCGCCGGCCGGTGACACGCCGTTGGGGAGACGGGAGTTCTATCGGCGGATGGCGGGGCGGGTGCGGGATCAGCATGGTCATATTTCGCGGTCCCGGCGGCATGCGCGGTCACTGAGGGCGGCGCTGCGGCGCCATGCGTACGGAGGGTCGCGGCTGGGGCCGGTGGGGGGTTTGCGGCGGGATTCCTCGCAGCGCGACGTCGCGGCGACCATCGTGCGCGAAGCCCGGCGGCGGGGCTATTCGCCGGGGCAGACGATCGCGATTTTGTCTGCGGGGTTGCAGGAGAGTGGCTTGTCGCCGGCGGCGTCCGGGGGTGGCGGAGCGTGGCACGGGGTGTTCCAGCAGGATGCCGGTTACGCCGGTCGGGATGATCCGAATCAGAACATTTCAGAGTTTTTCAATCGTTTAGGGACGAAAGGCGGGCCTGCGTCACCAGATATTTGGAAATCGATCTTTTGGCTGCAGCAGCGGCCGGGGGAGGCGTCGGCTGATGCCGCGTTCGCGCATGGCCGGCAGGCGTATTTGAGGGAAATTCAGAGTCAGCTGGCTCGGGCTGGGCGTCTTTATCGGGATATTGCAGGTGCGCGTGATGTGTGACCGGAAGGGGCGTTATTGATGCCTTTGACATTGTCAAACAGGGAGCAGAATTCCGGCTATCTGTTTTATGTGCGGCGGCTGTCGGCGGCGGTGACGCGGTTCTCGGTGCGTATGCGTCACGACGATCGCCGGCAGCGGGCTGCGGTGCTGGCATCGATTGCGATCACGGTGGTGCTGTGTCTGTTGATGGTGCTGATCCGGCTCTTCAAACCGGCCGGCATGGTCGGTGAGTCGGCGATCATCGCCAATCGTGACACCGGTGCGGTGTATGTGCTGGTTGCGGGGCGGTTATATCCGGCGTTCAACCTGACTTCGGCGCGGCTGGTGACTGGTTCGCCGGCGACCCCGAAGATGGTGTCGGCGGCCGAGATCGCGAAGTATCCCACGGGGCCGCGGGTGGGTATCGCCGATGCGCCGCCGTCAGAGATGTCGGTCACCGGTGGCGGGGTCTCGGCGTGGGCTGCTTGCGATACGGCGCCCTCGCGGCGCTCCGGTGGTGGTCCGGCGTCGGTGACGGTGATCGCGGGCCGCCTGGGCGGCGGTGCGCCGGCGCTGGCCGACGGGCACGCGGTCCTCGTCAGTCACGCAGGGTCGTCATTCGTGGTGTGGGGGCATCAGCGCAGCCGGGTCGACCTGGCGGAGCGCGCGGTGACGGTGAGTTTGGGTCTTGATCCCGGTGTTGTTGCGCCAGTGCCGATTTCGAATGCGCTCTTCGATGCGTTGCCGGCGACGGAGCCGATTGTGGTGCCGGTGGTTCCTGATGCGGGTGCGGAGTCGCCGTGGCCCGGGCTCGGCGGGGCGCGGGTGGGCAGCGTGATCGAAGTGCGCGATACCGGCAGTGGCGAAGCGAAGTTCTATGCGGTGCTGATGAAGGGTCTGCAACCGGTCTCCGGGTTGACCGCAGGTTTGTTGCGGACCGCGAACTCTTATGGCGATGCGACGATGCGGGTGTTGGGGCCGGACAAGATCGTGAGCATTCCGCAGGTCGATGTGCTTAATGTGGGGTTCTATCCTAAGTCGGCGCTGACGTTTGTCGATGCGGAGGCCAACCCGGTGACCTGTGTTGGGTGGGAGAAGGGTCGCGGGGATCGTCAGGCGCAGGTGGTGGTGCATTCGGGCCGAGGGCTGCCGCTGCCGGGATCGGTCAAGCCGATTCATTTGGTGCGTGACGATCGTGATCCGTCGTCGGTGGAGGCTACCGACGCGGTGGTGTTGGCCGACGCGGCGAATCTGGCGGCGGTGACAAGTTCGGCGGAAGCTTCTGATACGCGTGAGTCGTTGTGGTGGATTTCCCCGCAGGGTGTGCGTTATGGCATCAGTACCGAGGGCCAGACACTACAGGCGTTGGGGGTGGATCCGAAGCTGGCGGTGCAGGCGCCGTGGGCCATTGTGCGGATGTTCGCCCAGGGGCCTTTGCTGAGTAAACAGAACGCGATGTCGCTGCGCGACACGGTTTTTGGTGGGCAGGTCGGGTCGTTGCCGAGGCAACCAGGTAGCTAAGTGGCGAACGAAGGGATGCAGTCGTGAGTGTGACACCGACGATGGCCAAGCGGTTCATCCGCGCGGCGCGGGTCAGGCCCAGCAAGACTAAGCCGTATCACTTGCAACCGAATGCTCCGGCGGCGGTGCCCGAGCCTGAGCCCCGCAACATGATGTTGATGATTTTTCCGGCGGTGCTCATCGTCGGTGTCGTCGGCACCGTCTTGGTGATGTTCACCCTGCGGGGATCGGGCATGGGGTTTCTGTTTCCCGGTTTCACGATGTTCGGGATGGTCGGGTTAATGGCGATGAACAGTGGGCGCTTCGGGCGTCGCCAGAAGCGCACCTGGGGCGAACGGGATAAGGGCCGGCGGCTTTATATGGATGATCTGGACCAAAAGCGTGACCGCAACCAGGAGGTGTCTGGCCGGCGGTTCGATGAGGATCGCGAGGCCAACGCGTTACCTCGGTGTTTGCCGAAAATCATTGGTGGACAGAGTATGTGGCAGCGTCGTCCCAGGGATGCGGATTTCCTTGACGTGCGGTTGGGTAACGGGGTGCAGGAGGCCGATCAGGGGATGTTCAGCTGGGAGGACATGAACATTCCCAAAGGGGAAGAGATCGAGCCCGTCGCCGGTAACGCGCTGCGGCGGTTCATGCTGGTGCAGACCAAGATCCATGGTTTGGGCAAGGTGGTGAACCTGCGTTCACAGCCCGGGTTCGCCCTCGTTGGTGACAACGAGTGTGTTGGGGGGCTGGCCCGGGCGATGCTGTGTCAGATCGCGACTTATCACAGCCCTGCCGAAGTGAAGATCGCGATCGTCAGTCAGTCGCCGCGTCAGTGGGACTGGGTCAAGTGGCTGCCGCACAATCGCCACGATGATCTCGTTGACGCGTGTGGCCGTCGGCGCATGGTCTTTGACACTCCCGACGAGATCCGCGAGGCGCTCGCTGATGACATCCACAATCGGGAGCGGTGGGAACAACCGCCCTCAGTGGCCGGCGACGAAGGGTTTTCTCGGGCGACATCGCCGCTGGAGGTTGAGTCGCCGCATGCCTCCGGGGATGCGATGGCCCGGCTTGCCGGTCTGGTGCACTGGATCATCGTCGACGACAGCAGCGGCACCGCCGCGCAATGGGACGGGATCACCGGCCAGGACGGGTTCTTGGCGGTGACGTTCTTGCGATTGGCCGAGTCACGGGGAACCGGAGTGGGTTTCGGTGATGAGCAAATATTCGAGGTGAGAAATTGAGCAGAGTGTGGCATAACGGGTCGGTGTTGGCCGAGGAGGCTGATCAGCTCAGCAGCGAGGAGGCTGAACGGATCGCGCGGTCGCTGGCGCACTGGATGCCCGATAGCGGGCAGGACGCGTCGACTGACAGCGCCGGCTCTAGCTTGTTGCGGGCCTTGGGGATTCACGACCCGCGCCAGTTGAATCTGGAGGCGCTGTGGGCGCAGCGGCGTTCGCAGGCCGACCCGAAATGGATGATGTTTCCGGTTGGGTTGCGGCGCAACGGGGAGTTGCAGCATCTGGTCGTGCGGTCCAAAGACACCGGGGGTTTCGGATTTCACGGCCTGATGCCGGGCACGACAGGGTCGGGGAAGTCGGAAACATTTCTGTCCGCCTGCTACAGCCTGTTTTTGACGCATTCGCCCGTGGTGGCCAACGTCGTGTTCATCGACATGAAATTCCAGTCGGCGGCCCAGGATCTGCAGGGCGTGCCGCACGTGCCGGCCGCGTTGTCGAATCTGGGCGATGACAAGCGGCACCTGGCCGAGCGGATGCGCATGACACTCACCGGGGAGATGGAGCGGCGTTATGCGTTGCAGACCTCGGTAGGTGCCCGTGATGTCGACGTGTACGAGCAAGTGCGCCGCAACCGTATCGCACAGGGGATCGACGATCTGCCGCCGATGCCGGTGCTGTGGATCATCGTCGATGAGTACCTGACACTGTTCCGGCTACATCCGCGATGGCAAGAACTCATCATGGAGATCGGCGAGAAGGGCCGCGGCGCGAACATGTTCTTCGTGCTGGGTGGGCAGCGGCTGGACATGACGCCGCTGCAGAAAATCGTCGACAACATCGGCTATCGCATCGCGCTGCGAGCGGAGAGTCCGAGCAGTTCTCGGGACTGGATCCAGTCCGATGCCGCCGCCCGCCTGCCGGAGAACGAGGCAGGCCATGCGCTGTTGAAAGTCGGTGAGCGCGATTTGGTGGCGTTTCGCTGCTTTTACCTGTCGGCGCCGTTTGTAATCCCCAAGCCTGAGCGACAGCGCAGCACCATCGACGTGGAGTTTGAGAAGCCCCGCCCGCTCACGGCGACGTATCAGCGGGTCGAGGGCCTCGATGAGATGTTGGCCAGCGATACCGAGGACATCCCTGATGAGTTCATCGTCGATGCGGCGACCGGGCAGCCTAAGCGTGTCCTGGATATCGTGCGTGAAGCGTTGATCGCTGCACACCCCGAGGTTCCGCCGCCGATCTGGCTGGAGCCGCTGGAGGTGCCCGAGGCCGTCGACGAGCTGGTTCTGCGGTGGCGTGGCAAACCGTGGTTCGTCGATTACGGCGACCGCGGTGATCAACCCGGACTGCCGTTGATGGTCGGAATGGTCGACATCCCGTTTGACCACAGACAGGAAGTCCACGTCCTCGACGTTGAACGGGACAACGTGATGGTGGTGGCCACGGCTGGAATGGGCAAGACGACCACGTTGATGACCTTGATCACGTCGGGCTGTCTGCTCTATCGCCCCGAGCGGGTGACGTTCTACTGCATCGGTGACGGCGCCATGTTTAAGTTGGAGGATTGGCCGCATGTCTCCGGTGTCGTGGGCCGCGCCGATGCCGAAGGAATTAGCCGGGTCATAGCCACTCTGGAGGGCATTTATGCCGCGCGTGTGGCTGCTTTCAAACAATTCAAAATCAGTGTGGAAGAATTCCGCGCCCGAAAGTTCTTCGGAGCCAGCGGACCCCTTGACGAAGCCGACCGGTTCGGTGATTTGTTCCTCGTCATCGACAACTTCACCGCGTTTCAAGATGAACACTCCGACATCGCGTTGCGGGTGGTGAAAATGGCCGATGTCGGGCGCAGCTACGGTATTCATGTGATGGTCAGTCAAAATGACTGGATTTACGGGCAATCCAACGCCCTCAAGACGGTGGCGAATGCTCGTGTGGAGCTCAAGCTCAGTGAGTGGCGCAACACCGAGATGGAACGCGAGGCCGCTGAACGGACGGCGTCACTGGATCGGCCGCTGTTCGGATGCACGAAACGCCCCAGCTCTAAGATGCCGGGACGCGAACTGTTGGTCGGTGTTCCCGAGATCAGCGATCCGGTGACCGGGCGGCGCATCGATGCCGCCGCGGCGGCAACCGTGGTACAAGACGTCGCGGGCATCAGCAAACACTTCGGTCTTCGGCGGCTACCGGCCAAGATCGAGCTGCGTTCCATCGTGGAGGCAGCCCCGCCCGGCAGGATTGTGCCCTTTGCGATCGGAGAGACCGCGCTGCAGCCGATCAGCCTGGACCTGCAGTCCTCACCGAACTTCCTTGCGGTAGGGCGTAAAGGGTGCGGCAAGGACGAACTGCTGGTGTCGCTGGGCAGGGCGGTGATGGCCCGGTTTGCCCCGAGCGAGGTGCAGATCACCATCATCGACCCGAAAGCCAGTTTGACCGGGCGCATCGACGGGCCGCATGTGGTGAAATACGCCTACGAGCAAACCGACATCGCCGAAACGCTCACAGAACTGAGTGCCATGCTGAACGCGCGGCTGCCCGAAGGAGGGCTTTCTCAGGCTGCGCTGCGCGAGCTGGCTCAACGCGGCTTTCAGGGACCGCGCCAGTTGTTGATTGTCAACGACGCGCACGCGATCGCCGAGAGTGGTCCCTACGGTGGGGAGCCGGGACTCAAGCCGATCCTGGCGCCCATGTCGCGGGCCGCTGAAATCGGTTTCCACGTTTTCGCTGCGCGCCATCCTGGCACCTGGGAAACGATTTCCGCGATGGATAAGTTCGTTCTTGCGATGCGGAACTCGCGAGCGCCTATGCTCTTTATGGATAACGACGGTGAAACCTGCAAGATCGTCGGCCGGGTGCGTGCGCAGGCACTGCCTCCAGGGCGCGGCATTCTGTTGATCGAAGATCAGCGCGAAGGAATTCTGGTGGGGTTGGGTAATGATCATTGGATTGAGGATTAGGTAAGGAGGCATGCCTATGGCGAAACACGTGTCGGTGATGTTGGTCGATGATTATGATGGCACGTCAGAAGCGCGGGAAACCGTCAATTTTGCGGTCGACGGATGCAGCTATGAGATCGATCTGAACGTCGAGCACGCGACCCAGCTGCGTGCGGATATTGGGCAGTGGGCATCGCGGGCGCGGCGCGTCAAAGGGGGGCGCGGGGGGCAGGGTCGGCCGCGGATGCCCACCGAGGAAGGGGTGGCCATCCGTCAATGGGCTCGCGGGCACGGGCATGCCGTGGCTGCGCGCGGACGGATTCCAGCGAAGGTGATCAAGGAGTACAACGCTGCGGTCGGTGCCGGCGAATGACCACTGCGGGCCGTGTTGACGTGGGTATAATTTCGATTCAGCGAAGCGCTTAACAGGGAGAGGCGGCGTGATGTTTGAGGCAACGACGGAAGTGATCGGGGCGTCTGCGGCCACCGAATCGGGGATCGCGTCGGCGATGGCGGCCGGTGCGGCGGCCAAGGCGCCGATGCTGCTGGGTGCGCTGCCGATGGGTAACGATCCTGCGTCGGTGGCATTCGCGGCAGCACTCAACGCGCGGGGTGCGACGTTCTTGGCGGCCCACGGGATGCATGCGGCCAATCGCGAGCTGTTCTCCTCGGTGCAGTCGCTCAACGCCGACACGATTGCGGCGACCGAGGCGATCCGCGCGGCGATGGCCGCGCTGTAGAGGATCGTGTGCGGTGACCTCGCCTTGGGCTGCCACTCCACCGGAGGCCAATTATCTGCTGCTGGCGCGCGGAGCGGGTGAGGCCACCACTGTGGCCGCGGGTGCGGCGTGGCAGGCCCAAACCGTGGAATCGGTTGTGCATGCGGAGGTTTCGCAGGTCAATACTGCGGTGACCGGGGTGTCGTGGGTGGGGGCGGGCGGGGGCGCTTCGGCGTTGTCGGCGACCACGATGAACGGGGTTCTGGAGGCGCTGTCGGGCTGGGCCGAGTCGACGGTGCCGATCACCGAAGCGGCGGCCATGGCTTTTCGGGCCGCGGTGACAGCGATGATCCCGGATGTGCTGTGTACCGAGAACAGGGTGGAATGCGCCAAAGATGTGGCGATCAATCCGCTGGTGTGGGGGGCGTTGACTCCGGACATCGTGCGGCTCGACGGCACCTATTACGGGCCGTACTGGACCGAGAACGCCAGTCAGGGAATCTTGTTCGAGACGTTTCTGCTGACCGCGATACCGATGCTGCAGCTGCCGCCGCCGGTGGGCCCGCTGTCGGCCTCACCTGGCGCCCCGGTTGCGGCTGCGGCACAGGTTGCGCAGGCCACCGCCGATGGGGCGATCGGCGACAGTATGCGCGAATCGACTGCCGCCGGGATGCAGATCACCGATCAGATGGGCAGCGGAGGCGGCTCGCTGGGTTCGGCGCAATCGCTGATGGAGCCGGTCATGTCGGCGGCTCAGCTGCCGATGCAGTCCTTGAGCTCGCCTGTGCAGTCGCTGCAATCGGCGACCTCACCGCTGCAGTCGATGCTGGGCATGTTCAGCATGGGCGGGGCGGGAGGCGGGGTCGAGCCCGCCGCGCTGGCCACCGGTGGCGCCGAGCCGCTGGCGGGCGCTGCCGCGCGCGGCGGGGCCGCAGCGATGGGCGGCGGATCGTCTTTGGGTGGAACGGGAGCGCTGAGCAGCTACCCGGTGAGTTCCTACACGCGCCCGGCGGGAAGTTTCTCCGAAGGCGGCGCAGCCAGCTACGCCAAACCGGGTGCCGGCGGGGTCGCCTCGGCGCCGGTGGGGCCCGGCGGCGTGGGAGCCCCGATGGGGGGAATGTTGCACTCCGGTGCCGGGGGAAAGGGGCCAGCAAAAGGCGATGGGGCGAAAGCGATGCGTTTACACCCGCCGGTGAATAGTGCTACCACCTGACATCGCAGTATAATTCTATAGAATTCCGCTGGGTGAATGGTCGCCAGGGAGTTATAACTACCGTCGTGAAAGGGCATGGTATTCCATGAGTGGAACAATTAAGCTGACGCCGCAGCAGCTGCGCAGTGAGCAGGGCATCGCAATGGGCAATGTCGAACACGTTCAGGGGCTTGCGGCCGGTGTGGTGCGGCACGCCGGCGACATTGTCGGCAGCTGGGACGGGCCGGCACGCGTCGCCGCGCAAAACTCGATCGCTGAAATCGCCAACGGCCTGAAGAAGTTCTCGGCCAACCAGACCGTCATCGCCGAAGGACTGGGCAAGCTTGCCAGCGCGCACGAGCACAACGAAGCCGACTCGGCCGGCAACATCACCGGCGCATTCGGCGCACCGACCTCGGTGTAGCCGTCCCCGTCGATCCGAACATTTCGTTCATCCTAGAAAGGACAAACCTCGTGAGCAGAATCGCTTACAACCACGCCGCCGTAGCCCAGTTAGGCAGCGACGTCATCGCCGCTTCGGCCCAACTGCAGGATGTGCGCAGCCAGTTCACCCAGCAGCGCGGCCGCCTGGATCCCGAATTCAGTGGTGCCGGCGCACAGACCTACTTCGATCGCCAGGTGATGTCGGAGCAGGGACTGGCCGAACTCGCTGACGGGCTGCACCGACTGGGGCAAGCCGTGCAGCGGGCCTTGGACGGGGCGATCGCCACCGACTTGGCCGGCCAGTCCATGTTCAGCTAGGTCCAGCGTGCTGGCGACCACCCTTGACGGGCTGTGGGCGCTGCAGGTCTTCACCGGCATTGAAGCGCTGTGCCCCGAGCTGGGCCTGCGCCCGCACCTGCCGCGCGCAGAGTTGGAACGGCCAGCGATGGCGATGCGCCATCCCGCTGTCAGCGAACTCGTCAATTGTGGGGCCGTCACCCTGGGGGGTGGTGGCCCCACAGTCGATCGGCCCATTGTTGAGGCGCTGACGGTGATTTCGCGGCGCGAGGTGGCGGTGATGATGCTCATTCACCACCCCGACGCCGACGTTCTGCCGCAACGCGTGGCACTGTCGCGGTTCGGGCAGTGGTGGGTGTCGTTGGCGCGTTTTGGTGACGACACGGTGCTGATCCGGCCGATGGGCACTGCGACGAGCCGGGAAGCGGCAGCCGTCTTGATCGCCAGAGAAATCGAGGCGGTATGCGGCGTCAACAAGATCGCATCCTTCGAGCCGATGACGGTGGCCACGGAGCGGTTGCTGGCGTTGACCTCGGCGCCCGAGGGGTTGGAACGGGTGCTGCGCGAGGAGGGCGCCAGCGCTGATCAGATGCGAGCGGGCCTGGCGCTGGCCAACGCGGGCCGCAGCGCGCAGTGTTCGGTGGTGGGCTTGCAGTCCACGCAAGCGGCGCCGGTGGTCACTGACCACGTGGTGACCGTGGGCGACACCGAGTGCGGGCGGGTCATGGTGAAGAATCTGCGGCGTCAGGGGCAGCGGTGGTCCGTCCTGGCCCCCGGCGCCACCCACCACATCAACACCGCAATTGTTGAATTATTGTCTTCTCTTCCCTCGGGGAATGACTGGTATCGCATTCAGAATTTATATGGATAAATGCAGTTAATGCATTTCAGGCATTGATGTAATGTAAGCAGCGTGGATTTTCTTCTGTTAGTCTCGGATATGTGACAGGTTCATATTCTGATCCGCGGCCGCAGCCGTCGGAAACGTCTTCTGCCGATAATTCCGACGACGCTCGCGGGGGACGGCACCACTCGCCTGAGGCGTCCTCGGTTATCCGCATTCCCGAACTCGAACGGCCGTGGAAGGCCCCACCCACGGTGGGGTGGCGCAAAGCGGTCTACAAGTCCTCATTCTCGACGCTGAATCTGGGCAAGTCGCGCCCGGAAAGGGACATGGATGGACTCATCGAACGTATCCAGCGCCCCATCCGGCACCGCTATGTCATTGCCGTCATGTCCGGGGCCAGCGCGGGTAAGACGACGCTGACCGCGGCGCTGGGTCAGACGTTCAAGCTGCATCGCACCGCCCCGGTGCTGGCGATCGACGCCGCACCCGGGTTCGGTCCGCTGGCGGCCAGGATCGCCGAGAACCCCCCGGGCGACATTGTGGCGCTACTCAAGGAGAGCGACGTGCAGGGGTATTCCGACGTGCGCCAATACCTGGGCTATCACAAGCCCACCGGGCTCGAGGTGCTCGCCGGCCACCGAGGCTCCACATCGCCGCGCACTGTGACGGCCCCGATGTTTGATGCGGTGATGGACCTGCTGACCCGCAGCGGCCATGAGATCCTGCTCGTCGATTGCGGCGATGATCCCGAACATCCGGTGATGCCTGCGGTGCTCAACAACGCACACATGCTGGTGCTGGTGTCGGGGTTGACCGCCGACGCCGCGGTGCCCGTGGAGCGCACCGTGGACTGGCTCAAAGCCGCCGGATATCACCGTCTGGTGTCACGGTTGATGATCATCCTCAACGACCGCAGCGGGCAGCCCAACGGCGAGGCGCGCGCCGTGCTGCGGGAGCGGTTCGAGAAGCTCGACGCCGTGGTCGAGGACATGCCTTTCGACCGGTTCTTGGCCCGCGGCGGCATCATCGACGTCCGCAACGAGCTGGACAAGGACACGCGGCTGCGGCTGCACCAGATCGCGGCGCTGCTGGCCGACTTGTATGTGCATGAAGCCGACCGCAGCCGCGCGCCGCGGACGGGACGCTAGTGGCCACCGCGGCATTTCCCGCGCTGTGCGAGGTGGCGGTGATCGTCGACAACACCGAAGGTGCCCACGTCGTGTCCCAGGTGTTGGCCGCCGGCGTCCCGATCATCAAGTTCATCGACGACATTCGCGACAGCATCAACGCCGAGCTGGCCGAGCGCGGCGCCGAACCATTGCCCGCCGACGACTACCGGCTGGCCCGCGTCGACGGCGTGCAGCTCGACCTCGCCCGCACCCTGGCCGAGCTGGCCATCACCAACGGACAGACCCTGGTGCTGGTGCCCGCCGGCGACGGCGATTCCTATGCCCCGCAATACGAACAGCTCTCCACAGGACTGGCCCGTGTCGGGCAGCGTCTCATCGGGCAAGTCAGCGAGCAGGTGGCAGAACGTGTTGCGGTGGTGATCCTTGCGGCGGTCACCGTGGTCATCGCCGCGCTGAGTCTGCGGATACGGACCTTCACCGACAACGTGGTGCCCGCGGGCATCACCGCCGCGGTGGGGTCGCTGCTGGTGATCATGGCCGTGCTGACCGCCCGGTGGTGGCCCCGCCGGCACCTCATCATCGATGCGTTGGCCTGGCAAGGCGCGGGCTTGATCTCGGTGGCCGCCTACATGGCGGCCCCAGGGCGGCTGGGAGCCTCCCAGCTGATGCTGGGCGGGGTGACCGCGGTGGTGGCCGCGGCCGCCATCGGCGGCTGGACCCACCGTCACATCGGGGTCAGCGCCGCCGTGATCACGATGGCCGGGATCGGTGCGCTCAGTGTCGGAGCCCGGATGTGGCGGCCTGTTCCCGGGCAGTGGCTGGGGATGATCACCCTGGCCGCACTGCTGTTAAGCATGTTCTATGCCGAGCGAATAGCGTTGCGTGTCTGCGGGATTCGGCCACCGTACTTCGGGAAGGTGACCGGCGAGGATATTTTCGCCACCGTGAAAGGGATGCCGCTGGACACGGTGATGCCGGTGGATGACATCAAGGCCGATCCGGTGCCAACCGGGCCGCAACTGGCCACTGCGGCGCTGCGCGTCCACGCCGTGCTGGCCGGGATCTGCGCGGGCATGGCCGCTCTGCTGCCGGCCGCGGTGTGGGCCACCTTGGCGCCAGGCCGCGACAAGGCGTGGGCAGCCGCTGTGGTGTGTGTGCTGTTCGTGATCATCTTCATCAGCCGAGGCAGAGCTTTCGTCGCCTGGCGACAGGCTGTGCCGCTGGTACTGGGCGCGGTCGCCGCCGTGCTGGCCGGCGCCGTCAAGTACGTCGCGCATTATCAGCCCACAAATGTGGCCGCGTTCGCGGTCGCGATCGGCGCTGTGCTCATCTTCGGGCTGTGCGGGCTGGCCGCCGCGGTGATCGTCCCCCAGGCCCGGTACCACCCGCCGGTGCGGCTGTTCGTGGAGTGGCTGGAGATCCTGGCGATCGTGTTCACCGTGCCGACGATGGCGTGGCTGTCGGGTCTGCTGGCATGGATTCGATGGCGCTGACTGATACCGATGCGCGGTCAAGAAAGGAAACTCGCCGTGAGGAAACGGCATGTGGCACGAGCGGTCACCGCGTGCACGGTGACGGTGGCGCTGATGGCGGTGGTGGGGACCGCTCCCGCCGGCGCAGTCGAACGACCCTTCTACGACCCGGGCCTGGCGCCCCCTGATGCGCCGCCGGGCCCTGCCGAGCCGATGCGCCAGTCCGCGGCATGCCTGGACCTGGTGACCCTTCCCCAACCCGACGTGATGGCGCCGGCGCCGGCATTTGAAATGCTCGGCATCGACAAAGCCTGGGCGTTCTCGACCGGTCATGGGGTGCCGGTCGCGGTCATCGACACCGGAGTCGTGCCCTCCGCGCAGCTCAGCGTGGTGCCCGGCGGCGACTACGTGATGGGTGGCGACGGGCTGTCTGACTGCGACGCGCACGGCACCGTGGTCGCCTCGATCATCGGCGCGCGCCCCCAGTGGCCCAATCCGCCGCGGCCGATGCCGCCAGCACCCGCCTACCCCGCGCCCGGTATCCCGGCGGTGTCGGCGGGAGCGCCGCCGCCGCTGGCCACGCCCGGCCCGGCCGCCCCGCCCCCGCCGCCTCCGCCGCAAACCGTCACGGTGATCGTGCCGCCGCCGCCGCCCCCGCCGCCGCCTCCGCCCGACGAGATGGTCCCCTCCTGGGGAGGCCCGTTGCCGCAGGATCCCGCCCCGACCCCGAGTCCGCCGCCGAGTCCGGGGCCGCCACCGCCACCCAACGCGCCCAACGGGGTGGCCGGGGTAGCTCCGGACGCGACAATCATCGCCATCCGGCAGTCCTCACGAGCATTCGAACCCCAACACCCCCAACCGGGCAGTGCGGCCAAAGCCGGCACCGCCGACACCCTGGCCGACGCGATCGTGCATGCCGCCGCCCTAGGAGCGAAAATCATCAACGTCAGCGTGACGGCATGCGTGGCCCCCGACGCCGTGGGCCGCCAAGGCAAACTGGGTGCCGCGATCTGGTGGGCGGCGACCGTCAAAGACGCCGTCATCGTCGCCGCAGCCGGTAACGACGGGGAAGACAATTGCACCAAGCAGAATCCGGGATCGGACCCGCTGAACCCATCGGACCCGCGTAACTGGGCGCAGGTGGCCGACGTCTCACTGCCCAGCTGGTTCAGCGACTACGTGCTGTCGGTGGGAGCGGTGGGTTCAGACGGCGTCCCGGATGGCAAAGTCAAGAGCCTGGCCGGCCCCTGGGTCGGTGTGGCCGGTCCGGGGATCGGGGTCACCGGCCTGTCACCCCAGAACGCCAAACCCGTCAACGCGCTGCCCAAGATTAACGACAATCCCCCCACGGCGTTGTGGGGAAGCAGCTTTTCGGCGGCCTATGTCTCCGGTGTCGCGGCACTGGTGCGTGCGCGGTTCCCGCAACTGAGTGCCCACCAGATCATCAACCGGATTCTGCGCACAGCCCATAATCCGGCCGGGGGAGTCGACAACGTGGTCGGGTACGGTCTGGTCGACCCGGTGGCCGCGTTGACCTTCGACATTCCGCTCGGTGACCGGCTTGCCCCCGCCGCACAGTCGCGGATCCTGGCCGCGGCCCCACCGCCACCGCCACCAGACCATCGTGCCCGCACCATCGCGCTCAGCGCGGTCGGAGCAGTCGCGGCAGCCGCCCTGCTGGTCGCCGGCGTCGGCGCGGCCCGTCGCAGGCGTAGTCGTGGCTGAGCACGCACGGAGCCGACCGGGTCGAGGCCTGCCCCGCTACATCAGCCGCCAGCCGCCCCTGACCGGTGGACTCGTCGCCGCGTTGACGGTGGCGGTCACCGTGATGTGGGGAGTGTTGGGACCGGTGTGGGGCGGTGTCTGCGGAGCAATCGTGGTCGCGGCCTACGTGGTTCCCCTCGGCGCCGGCAGGCGCAGCGTTTACCGGTGGCTGCAGGTGTACCGCTCGCACCGGCGGCGACGCTGGGAGCCGGCCGCGCCGGTCACCGCAATCAACGACCGGCAACCCGCGGGTGTGCGCTACCAGGATGGTGTTGCCGTGGCGACGGTACGGCTGCTCGGCAAGTACCTTGCGCCCACCCGGCTCACTGGTGCGGCGACGTCGCAGACCGACAACGTACTGCGCACCGAGGACCTGGCCGTGCTGTTGCATCAGCAGCTGGGACTACGGCTGGCCTCGGTGAGTGTCATCATCCACGGTGCCCGCATGCGCGCCGAAGGCGACTTCGCCCGCATCTGCGACACTTTCATCGGACCTCCGCCCTATGCGGGTCAGCGTGAGGCGTGGCTGATCTTGCGCATCGACACCGCGATGGACAACCTGGATGCGCTGCGCGTGCGCCGTAAACTGGACGAGGTGGCGGTGGCCGCAGCCCAACGGGCAGTCAATGTGTTGCGCACCAACGGGATTCGTGCCGAAGTGGCCAGCGAGACCGACATGCTGAGCCTGGACGACAAGCTTGGGGGTGCGGCCAGTCTGGAAAGCAGCAGACGCCACTGGCTGGGGGTGCGCGCAGAACGCGGGTGGCTGTCGAGTTTCTACTATCCTCCCCAGCACATCAACGACGCCGACCTGGGCGTGGTGTGGGAGCGCCGCTATGACGCGGTGACCCAGAACATCACCCTGTTCCCCGATGGCCGGTGCACGGCGACCGTGACGCTGCGCCAACCCCAAATCGTCACTCCACCACCGAGTGTGGTGCTGACCTCGATGCCCGGAGAACAGGCTGCTGCCGTGGCAGCCAACCGGGCGCTGCCCACCGAACTGGTCGGAGCGCCCGCGGCGGTGGCGGCCGGACCGCCGCGCCTTGCACTGCCCATCGGCAACTCCGGTGTGCTGATCGGCTCGCTGCCCGATGGGCAGCGCCTGATCATGCCGTTCACCGATCCGGCGACGCATCTGCGGATCAACATTGATGCCGACGCCGCGGTCTACAAGCGGCTGCTGCTGCGGGCTGCCGCGGCGGGCGAACGCGTGACCGTCCATACCACCGACCCCAGTCGTTGGCAGGCGATGGCGATGCCGGGACTGATCATCACCGGTGAGGCCAAACCGGCCGCCGGGACCACCATCAGCGTGATGGACACCACGATCATGCCCACCCCGGCTCCAGCAACGATCATCACTCTCACCGGAGGCGGCGCCGACGCGCACGTGCGGATCGTCCAGCCCGACAGTTCGCGGCGACTCACCATCACCGTCGTGGACCCCGACCTGCACAGCGACCCGGCCCTGGCCTGTCCACCCCGGTCGTGGCGCGTCGACATGGAATTCTTTGCCGTAGAAAACCCCTACCTCGACACCGAACCTGCCTTCGCCAGAGCGCCAAGCCAACCCAGCGACCTGTCCTGGGCGCCTGCACTGGCAGCCGAACCGAAATGAGATCTGCTGTCGTGCAACAAGTTTTGCGTTCAGAATCCCGCGACAACACCGGCATCTCGGCGGCACGACGGTGACGAACTGGGTCGCGGCCCGACAACTGTTCAAGGAGGCGCTGGATCTGCACCAGCGCCGGCGACACCCCGAGGCGCTGACAAAGTTCACCGCCGCGACCGACACCGATCCCTCAATGGCCGACGCCTGGCTGGGCAGGATCATCGCCGGTGACGACACCCTGGACACCCTGCGCGCCACCTATGACCAGGGAAGCCGCCTCGGCCGCGAAGCCAAACTCAACGCGATCAACCTGCAAGCCAACATCGCCGTGGGCCCCTACCTGGTCATCACCGCCACCAACCGCACCCACATCGGGATCGCCCTGGTTTCAGCGCTGATCAGCGCCGCACAATACGACGCCGCTGCCGCGTTGCTCGAGGACCCACAATTGGTAGCGGATCCGGTCGGATATCACTGGCGCCAGTACGCACGCACCTACCTCATGCACGCCACCCAGCGCTGGCCCGATGTGATCACCGAAGCAGCCGCCGAGCTCCCCGAACGCGCCGTCATCCTCCACGACATCACCGCGGCAACCTGCACGCTGGCCGCCATGGCCGCAGCCTCCATGGGACAACCCCATGTAGCTCTGCAATGGGCCGACAAAGTCCACACCCAAGACCCCACCCTGCACGCCGACCTCGCCTACACCCGAGGAATGGTGTACCGCCAACTCGGCGATACCGCCGCCGCAGCAGACCATTTCGGCAAGGCATCCATCAACGGCCAACTCATCGACGTGGCCAAGGCCGCCCTGCGCGACCCTGCCCTGCAGTTGCAGATCGTCGACGAAGCCGAGATCGCCACCCGCACCGATTACTGGGACGCCACCACCCAGCGCCGCCGCGGGCAGCGCAGCGACGACGAGCTCGCGGCGCGACGGGCCGAGTTGCTCGCCGAGGGCAAACGTGAACTGGCCGACCAAATCGGTTTGCAGGAAGTCAAGGACACGGTGCGGCGCCTCGAAGAGCAAATACCGGTGCGCGCGCTGCGGCTCAAACGTGGACTGCAGGTCGCCGGACAGACCAACCACATCCTGCTTGTCGGGCCACCGGGCACCGGCAAGACCACCACTGCGGTGGCGCTGGGCAAGATCTACGCCGGCCTCGGCGTCGTCAGAGACCCCGAGATCCGCGAAGTCCGGCGCGCCGATTTCTGCCACGAACACATCGGCGCGTCCGGACCCAAAACCACCGCCCTCATCCAAGAGTCGTTGGGCCGCATCATCTTCATGGACGAGGTGTACTCGATCATCGAGAAGCACCAAGACGGAACCCCGGACATGATCGGGATGGAAGCCGTGAACCAGCTTCTCATCGACCTGGAGAAACATCGTTTCGATTTCTGCTTCATGGGCGCCGGCTACGAGGACCGTGTCGATGAATTCCTGAAAGTCAATCCTGGGTTGGCGTCCCGATTCAACGGCCGGCTGCGGTTCACCTCCTACCAGCCCTCAGAGTTGGTGGAAATTGGCGACGTCTACGGCCGCTCCCGCGACACGTCGCTATCGATCCAGGCCCGCGAAGCATTTCTTCAGTGCTGCGCCCAATTGCAGCAATACCGAGGGCGTGACAAAGACGGAATCATGAAAAGCGGAATCGATATAGTCCAGAACGGAAGATTCGCCCGCAACGTCATCGAGAAGGCCGAGGGCTACCGCGAACCAAGGCTCTCCGTGCAGGCTGTCACCGCGCCCGACAGCCTCACCGACGACGACCTGCGCACCGTCACCGTCGCCGACATCGTTCCCGCGATCGCCAAGGTCTGCGACGAATTCCACATCGACCTCAACCGCGCCGAATTCGGGAACACGATATAAATCGTGCAATGCAGTGAAATATTTCTGCCGCCGAACGGAACCGCTACTATTCAGTGAATAGTGGCGAGAACAAGCCCGACTTATCATTGTCTGGTCAAGGATTCGCCGACAAGACGACGCGCGTTGAAGACATCCGCCGCGAGATCGATACCGCCATCGCCAAACCTCAGCACCCGTGTGCCCGCGCGGCAGCAGTAAGGAGTGCGTGCTTATGGCCGCCACATCAACCGCGCTAACCCGAGTCCGCTGCATGACCTTGGCCGCGACAGCCTCAGTCATCGTGGTCGCAGTGATGGCCTTCGTGACACCCGGCGACCTGCAGATGGGCGGCGGCGTCGGGCCGTCGGTGCCGCCGGCAGGCGCCGCCGCCGCCGGAGGCGGCGTACGTGACCTCTTGGCGCAAGCGAGCATCGTCGACGAGATCCCGGAGGTGGCCGGATACCAGCGAGGGTGCGGCAAAGGCATGGGTTGTGTCTTCGGTTACAGCGTGGAACGACCCTTCGGACCGAAGCGGATGCGACACGCCAAAATCCTGAGGAAACCCGTAATCGGTTGTTACGCCAATCATTACAACAAATCAGATTCAAGCCGGGAACCCGTGACTGCAAGGTCGTCGCGGGGCGTCTGGATCCAGACCCCTACACCGGTCAAGCCGTCGACCTGACGCGCGTGGCAGCCGATCACGTCGTACCTTTGAAAGCCGCCTGGAATGCCGGTGCCGCGCAGTGGGATCCCTTGCAGCGCCGCATCTTCGCTAACGATATGACCGAACTGGTAGCGGTCTCGAGTTCGGCTAACAGCAGTAAGGGTGACTCCACCTTGTCTGAATGGCTTCCCCGAATAAACAAGTGCTCCTATGTGATTCGATATCTGACCGTTGTTGTGAAGTACCGCCTGAGAATGACCGTAAAGGATCGTGCCGCGGCAGTCACGGCCTGCCGTGATTGACACCACCTAGGCCTCGACCCCCGGTTGGGCAGGAACCGTGTCCACGTCAGCCCGATGGTCACTTTGCACGTACGGGATCTATTCGCACGACCACATTTGTTATTTAGCGGTGGAAAATTCGCGTGACTATTGCGCTCAATCGATAGCAATTATAATTATTTGTTGTGAGTAAATTTGCTTGTCTAGGTGTAGTTTTCACCGTGCTGGCATTGTGCTCGGCGACCCTGGTTCAGGGGGTCGCCCGGGCGACCATCCCCATTCGCCCCGGCGACACCATTATCGAGGGGGGGAACAGGTGCACGTTGGGATATGTGTTCCGGAGGTCGGGGTCCACGATGGGGCTGACCGCTGGTCACTGCCAGCCGTCGGTGGATGCCCAGATCACCGATCGCGACGCGGGGATAGCGGGTTTCTCTGTCGGGGTGTCCCCGGAATTCAGTCTGCGTCAGGATTGGCAGCTCATCGACTTTGGTGACGTGGCCTGGTCACAGAATATTCGTTCCACCAACTACGAGGCGAATGCACGCGGCGTGGTGACTTTCGGTCAGGAGATGTGTCACTACGGTGTGGGGTCGGGCGCCACGTCGTGCGGGACGACCATCTCTTCGGATGGGGCCACCATCGCCGTCGCGGCCAGGAGTGCCGCCGGCGACTCTGGCGGACCCTGCTTTGTGCGAACCGGCGGACACGAGGTCGCGATCGTCGGTTTGTGGCACGGGCACGACGCGGAGATCGCCGACATGGGCTTCTGTGTCGACGTCAACGCCGCACTACGCGCGTTCCAGGGCGGGCGGTACGGCTATGCCTGAGCAGCTGCAGCGCCAACTCTCGTGGTGGATGTAACGGCATGTGGCGCTCACAAATCATGAAATCGGAGTTGCTGAACCAGCACAACAGGTACGCGTGGCTGCTGGCCTGGCCGCTGATCCTGCTTGCGGTGCTGCTGTCCTGCACTCAGTCGGGGGACGCGTCGACTCCCGACACCACAGAGCGTGACGCGGTCGCGGGGTTCGGACAGAAGGCAATCACCGCATACGTCACCGCCTCCCCGGTCGATCCCGCGGCCGCCGTCGCCCTCTATGGTGCCCTGGTCGCCACCTCGCGCGGGCAAGGCGGCTTCCCGTTCCCCGCTGAACGGGTTCTGGCCGTGATCGGGCGAACACCCAAGCTGCAAGCCACCCGCACCGACAAGACACGGGTATGGACCGTGAGCGCGGACGTGCTGACCGGCAGCGGTGCGCAGGGTTGGCAACAACAAGTGGTGATCACCGCCGAGGGCATCTACCGCGTCGAGGGTCTGCCCGGACGGATCCCCCTCACGCCGACCGCAGCACCGGATCAGAACAACGAGCAGGGTCACGAACTGACCAGAGTGGACCCCGGCTCGCCCGCATACACCACCGTGTCAGACTTCTTCGCTGCATGGCTCACCGGAAAAGGGGATTTGAGTCGTGTTGCCGACCAATCTATTGCAGCATTTACCACACCGCCCTACAGCAAGACCACACTCGAATCGGTCAGCGCATCACGCGACACGGAAAAAATTGAAAAGTCCGTAACCGTCAATGCGGTCATTTCAGTACAGAAAACAACAGTGACGAAACTGTCCTACACCTTGACGCTGGCTGCTGTCGGCGGACGGTGGGTGGTTTCTGACGTTACCGCCGCCCCCGCGGACGAATAGAACATATGAAAGTGACATCATCAAGAATGGAGCAGAAATGGATTCAGCGAAAACACCGATAGTTCTTCTTCTGGGATTCGTGCTGTTCGGCGCCGGCGCCATGCTGGCCGCCAAAGGCGCTGGCTCGCTGGCGGGCACCAGCAACAAGAACCCCAACGACGAACTCAACATCAAAGGGTGGAAAGGCCTGGCGTCGCACTGGGCCGGTTCGGCGGTCCTGATGAGCAGCGGCGGCTACATGATGTTCGGGCGGTGGATCAACACCGTGCTGACCTACATTTTCCAGCACTTCTCCTAAGCCTACCGTGCACATCTACACACCGATCAGGCGTGTCAAGAAGATCATCGGTACCACGAGTGGCGGAAACCCGTTGTGGGGCGGCCCTTATGAGTACAAGCGTGATCTCCCGATTGCGGCGCTGGCTGCCGCCATCGGGGTGGCATTGTGTGCGGCGGGTTTCGCCGCGGCGCGACTAGCCGGCGCCGTCGTCGGCGTGGTCGCAGCGGCGGTGGTCCTCGGCGGTGCGCTCTACCTGATCGGCCGCTTCCGGCGATCGCCGGAGGGCTTCAACGTGGCGCACTGGATCGGCTCGCACATCGACATGCATTTCGCGCGCAGCTCGCTGATCGACGGTCCCAACCCATTCCACCCCGCCAATGCCCCCACCGGCGCGCACAGGGGACTGAGCACCATCGACGTGATCGACGACAACATCCGCGTCACCGCCACCGGCCAGTACTGGGCGGAATACCGCATTGGCAACCCCCTGGAGATGGGGCTGGTCGACGACAGCCAGCACAACGGTGTCCTCGCTGAACATCAAGCGTTGCTGAGCAAGCTGCTGCGTCACGGAGCCTACATCGCCCAAGTCAAAGAACCGATCGGCCGAAACGAGCTCTTCGATCGGGCATTCACCCGCACCGACGCCGACGCCGAACAGCTGCCGCTGTATTCACTGATCGTGTGTGACCAGATCGATGCGCTCCACGCCGAAACCGCCGACAAAGGACCCGGACACTGGCCGCACCGGATCAACCACATCCTGGCGATCTACGTCGGCGACAACGCCGCAACCGCCGCGCGACGCCGCGACGAGATCATCGCAGACCTGCCGTTCAGCTGGCAGCTGACACCAGCTAGCGCAAGTCAGATGTACTGGACCTGGTATGCCCAATGCACCAGCGGCGTTCAAATGGTCTCCACCAGATCACCGGCACTGCCAGAAACTCTGCCCACCATCACTGTCGAGGACGGAGCGCACAGCGACAGCATGTTCGGGCAGCGCCGCAAGTTCTTTCGCCGGCGCGAGCTGCTGCCGGTCGTCAAGATCACCGTCGACGACGCGGCGCCGTCATACCAGTCGGTATTGACCGTGAAACTGCCTGATGCGCTGGACTTTCCGGGGGAGACCGATTTTCTGTCGGTGCTCTGTCACATGGGGGAGCCCATCAACTGGGCCATCAGGTGCACCCCGAAAACCCGCGAGCACGCGCTGGAGGACAACCGCAAGAACCAAGGCACCATCGATGACAACACCGACGAGATCGCACCGTTTTGGCAACAAGGCGGCGACCCCTACGACCGAGAAAACGAGCTGCTGGCCATCTACAACAACCAGCTGAAAGATCCAGCCGCTGCGGCGGTGACGTTCACTCTGTTCATCTCCATCGCCGCGGCTTCGGCCGCCGAAGTCAAACGCATCGCCAACGCGGTGCGAGATGTGTTGTCCCGGATGGGAATCATCCCCGACCCACCGCAGCCGGGAGCTCAAGAGGAACTCTGGTCGGCGCTGCAACCGGGTGCCCCGCGGTCACCGGCGATGGAGCACCACGCCGCAGAAACCACGGTATCGGAATTCGCGGAACTGGTGCCCTTCACCACCGCCTCCATCGGCCACGCTGACGGACCGGTCATCGGCCGTAACCTCACCTCTGGTTTGGGCGAACTGGTCCGCTTTGCCGCCGAGAAGCTGATCCTGGCCGGCCGAGCCGCCACGTTGGCCATTGTCGCCTCGGTAGGCGGTGGAAAATCGACCCTGGGCAAGATGCTGGCCATCTTCGCGCACCTACGTGGGGATCCGTGGGGCGCTTTCGACCGATCAGACATCACCGACGATAAACATCCCCACGGTATCGGCGAGTGGGCCAAACTGGGTGAGGTTCTCGACGATGTGCAAATTATCGATATCACCTCCCCGCCGGGATCACTCGACCCGCTCAAGGTTTGGGCCGACGAACCCCAAACCGCCTGCCGCTACACCTATAACGTGCTCATCGATCTACTCGAAGGCCTCGACGACACCCAAAAGCTGGCGCTGGCAGAGGCATTGGATCCCTCGGAGCTTCACGCGCGCGGGCTGACGTCCCTGATGGCCCTGGCGCGCTATCTCCTGGCGAGCCAGTCAGACCCTGCCGCAGTCATGGTGGGGCGCAAAATCCGCGTCTGGCGGCATCGCCCGTTTGCCGCCGCACTCTTCGACGAACAACTGCCCGCGCTGACGCTGACTGCCCGGGGCACCGTGTTCCGCACCCATGGGCTGTCCCTGCCGACGATGGACAAAGTGCTCAACAAGCACCTCTACGACAAGCTCACGCCCGAAGAGCGCTACGCTCCAGCGATTTACACGCTGGGATCGGTATTCCTCAAGAGCGCGTTCCGGGCCAGCAAATTGCGTCGCGGTGAGCGCGGGCCCGCCTATATCTTCGTCGACGAAGCCTGGACGATCACCCGCAACCCGATCGGGATGGAGATCCTGGAAGTCGACGTCCGCGACGGACGCAAACACTTCCTCGTCGTGGTCTTCATGACCCACCACGCCGCCCAGGACCTCGCACATGACGCATTCCAACTGGTCACCACCAAATTCATCGGCCGCGCCGAAGACAAGGCCCTGGCCCGATCCAACCTGGCCTGGTTTGACGCCATGCCGATCACCGATGAGCGGATCGCGGATTTGATGGCGGCTAAAGACGGGCGGTTCTACATGTCGATGATCAACGACGACGCAGACAACGACCAAGGCTCACCGGTGCGTGATGAAAAGCAACGCCGCCAGGTCGCCGAGATCCAGATCATGCGCCCCAGCGACCCGAGGATCCTCGAGGCCCTCAACACCACGCCCCAGATGGGTGCGCGCAAGGCGCGATCCATAGGGGAGGCCGCATGAGCACCCGCGGCCGGATCGCCCGGATTACCGCAATGATCGCGGCGCTGACTGCCACCGCGGTGTGCGCGGCACCGGTGTCCGCGGCGGGGGTACTCGACGACCTGGATCCGCGCGACACCTCCGGTGTGCCCATCACCGAGTACCGCTTGTCCTTCAACAACGGCGCTGGCTTCCTCGGGTCGGTGCTCACGCCTGACGTCAGCATTCCCGCGGCATTGTCCTACGTGATGTTCTGTGTGTTCATGGTGGCAGTGTGGATCGGGTTCACCACGCTGAACTTGCTGCCCCGAACCGACTGGCTCTCGCCGCTCGTGCACACCATCGACGCGATATCCAACCGGCTCTACACACAACTGGGCGTCCCGTTCATCACCATGATGATCAGCGGACTGCTGATGCTCACCACCGCGGTATATGTGCTGCGCAACAAGGGCAACCGAGCCTGGCACCACATCGCGATGACCCTGGTGTGCGTGATCGTGGGCGCCTCGATCACCTTCCCAGTCGCCGAAGCCGCGAAAATGCTCGGGATCGGCGCCCAGGCCGCCACCGCGACCGGCCAAGCCGTCGCCGGCGCCAATGCCCAAACCGCCCAACAGAACCCGACCGGGGTTCTGATCGATGAGTGGGTGCGAAAACCGGTGCAGCGGTGGACCTTCGGCGGTCAAGACATGGACTCGCTGAACTGTGGTGCGGCATGGACAGCAGCCATCCGCGCGCACAAACCCGACGAAATCAAAGACGCCCCGCTGAGCTGCCCGGGTGGCAGCACGGGTCAAGCCATGCACGACGCCGCGATGCACCCGCAGGACAGCCTGGTCGACTCGGGACTGACTACCGTATTCGGGGTTCTGCTGGGATGGGTGCTGGTACGCATCGTGCTCAAACTCATCGGCGTTTCGGTCGCCGCTCTTATCCACGCCGGAATGATCAAGATCGGGCTCATCGGCGTCGGAACCGAGACGGGACAACGGTTCCTGGTGCGCAACGCAGTCGACGCCCCCGTGGCTGCCCTCACCTTCTTCGCCGGCCTGCTCGCGATCTATGTGGGTGCTGACATCGCGAAAATCCTGGCGCAAGTCGTGCCATCCTCGCGGCAAGGCATGCTGCTGATGATCATCATGATCGTCGGCGCCCTCATCGGCGTCAAACGCGCATCGCAGTCGTGGAACCGTCGACTACGCGACAGTGCGACCGCCGCCGTCACCGGCACCGCTGCCGGCGGCGGCAGCCCCTTGATCCGCAACCAGATCTCCGGCGGCCGCACATTGGCGCTGGCCACGGCCGCACGCTATACCCTGCGTCAAGGCCGAAAGGCTGCCGCCGCCGCGGCGGTGCCCGAGCTCGCCGCGCCCACGGCCGTGGCCTCCAAGGTGCGTGCGGCCGCGCAGCGTGCGCGCGGCACGGGCCCGGGCGTGGCCACCCAGGCAGCCAGCCTCGGCTCGCTGAACGGCGCCAACACCGCACCGGCGGTCGCTAAGCAGACCGCCGGCCCACCGTCCCCTGCCGCCGCGTCGTCCGCCGCCGCACCGGCGGTGGCCGCGCCGCCCAATGTGATCACACAGAACGTCACGACCGCGCATTACGCACGGGCGGCAGCCAGCCACTACCGCGCCCAGCGTGGCGCACGATACGGGCCTCCTCCGGCTGCTGCCGCACGCCGCGCAGGACAACCGGGGGTGCCGGCCGGCGCCGCGAACCCGCCCAGCGCAGCAATGGCCGCGGCCAGCTCCGGCGACTCAGGCAACCCGCAACCGGCCGGTAGCGCAATCCGGCGCCCTAGCACCGCGGCGTCGGCAACACCACGAACAGTCAGACCGTCACGACCTGCAGACCATCACAGCGGTGCTGCGGCACGGCGCACTGGGGGTGACGCAGAGAGCGCCCGCCAGGTGGCGCGCGGCTACTTCCGCGGCCAGGGCAAGAAATGAAAGCACTCCTCAGCGCTGGCGTGGCGGCCAGCCTAGCCGCGCTCGTGCTGATCGTTGTCGTCATGGTCGCGCCTGCGACCGCGACCATGACCCACACCGGGCAGCGCATCTGTGCAGCCATGTTGGGCCAGCCGCCCGAGGCCACCGCAACCGTGGCGACGCTGCAAGACGCCCAGACCCAAGCGCTAGCCCCCGCCGGGCTCACCGGTCAGGACGCCTACCAGTTCGTGGCAACGCTGAACACTGTCATCAACTGGCGGGACCTGCCCGCCGCCCAAGTATCGGCCTGGGCCGCCAACCCAGCGGCAACCCCGCTGCCCGAGGGCGCCCAAATCGACACGCCCTGGCCCGTACCCCGCAGCAACGACCCAGCACCCGCGTTCCCGCAGTCGGTCTCGCTGTACGAATCAGCCTGCGCAACCGTCCTACACCGCGTCGACGTGCATGTCGCCAACCCGCCGCACTCCGCGACCCCGATCACACACACGACCCCGCCCGACACGGCATCGAGCCAGCAGCCGCCCATCGTCGCCGAGGTGATCAAACAACTCGGCACCCGCATCTCGCCGGAAGTGTTGTGGCAGTGGACCTCTCCTACCCCTCACCTCGACGCCAAGAGAACTCTCTTCGAACAACTCACCCGCACCGCCCCCCAGGCCGCACCGCGGCCCGGTGACCTCACGTGCTACGACTACACCGTCAATGGGCCCGCTCGCTGCGCACTCGTACTGTCCTTAGCCCCCACCCCTCTGATGGCCGCCACGACCGCCGACGGCATCCTGGCCGCCGCCCCAATCCCCGCCAACAGCACCATCATTGGACCCGAGCCCGCAGAGGTCGCACCGTGAGCGCGGTAGCCGTGCTCGCCACTATCGGATGCGCGGCAACACTGGCCACCTCCCTGGGCACCGTCATCAAACACCACGCACCGCCGCGGCCCACCCTCAAATACGTGCTGCCCGCCGCCCTGGCGACTCTGCTGCTCACCCCAGTGCTTCTCAAAGAACTCCCTCTGCTGGGCGCCGGGGCAGCATGCATCCCCGGCTACCTGTCCTACCGGCGAGCCCGCCGCTACGCCCTCGTCATTTACCCGCGGCGAAAGACTGCCCAACTGTTGGAGAACCGGCTGCGACCGGTACTCGGCGACCCCTGGAGCGGGCGGGCCATGCGCCTCGACTACGACCACCCCGACAGTGCCAAACCCTCGGAAATCATCAAGGTCGAAATCGCTGTCCCGCGATCAGTGTTACCCACCAAGATCGCCGAACGATGCAAAGAAATCGTCGCCGAAACCCTCACCGGGCCAGCAAAGAAGAAATGGAAGACCACACTCGGGGAGACCACGATCACCTTCCGGCCCAAGCAGCAGTCCCAGGATCCACCCGCGCTGAAGTACCTGAAATCGGTGCTGCAAGAACAGCGCGCACTCGGGCCGGACGCGAAAATCCAGATCGACGAATGGGACGACGCCGGCCAGATCGTCGCCTTCACCGCGCGCAGCTCCAAAGCACGTGCCTACGACGTCGCCACCCCCGGGCGTCAGATGAGTATCGAACGGCAGGTCCGCACCCGCATCCCCATCGCCGACGGATCGTGGGTGGTCACATGGGACGTTGCCGGCCTCCCAACAATGACCGTGCGCCGCTCCGCATTCCGGGCCATCATCCACAAACCACCCCCGAAACGCTTCATCGACAGCCGGGAAGCAGCCGCGGCCCAATACCCCAACGCCGTCTTCGAACTCGGCGTGCACCCCGACGGACGAATCTGCACCCGTGCACCCATCAAAGAACCCAACGCGTTAACCACTGGGTCCACCGGCAAAGGAAAAACGACCTACCTGCACAACGAAATCATCGACGCCGCCGCCTGCGGATTCATCATCATCATCGTCGACGGCAAGTTCTCCGACTCCTACGTCGGCTTCCGCGACTGGCCCGGTGTGCAGATCGTCGCCAACGACATGTACACCGCGGTGCGTACCATTTTCTACGTCGCCGAGATGCTGTCACGGCGACAAGACGGCGGCCGATCCGGTGAATTCCCCGTCGACAACAACACGCCGGTGTTGTTCATCGTCGACGAATACGCCGACCTGGTCACCCGTATGCAAACAGAAGTGTGGGACATCTACAAAGGCAAAGACAAAGACCTGCCGAACACATGCCCCGCCATCACCATCTTGGAGCGGCTTCCGCAGATGATCCGGCAGTTCAGAATCCACATGGAAACCGGAACACAGAAGCCCGACAGCAAACGCATCTCGCAGAACATCGTCTTCAACTCCGACAAGAAGTCGCAGTGGGGCGACATGAGCGGCGCCCAGTCACAGGCCTACTGGGGTGACTACAACACAGGACCTTCGGCGCCGCCGATAGCCGGGCGCGGAATCATCAAAACCATCGACGGTAAACCCGAAGCGATACAGGGCTACTACGTCCCAGACCCAGCCAAGGCAACCACCCGCGAGCAGCTCGAAATCCTTGCGAAACTCATCCCACCCACCAACCTGCACCGCCGCATCGTGTTCGAGATCCCCGATCCCGAAACCGCATCCTGGGAAGACGTCGTCACCTCACGATGGCACTTCGCTGAAGACCGACCCGATCTGGACCCGCTGTCCCCGCACTACAACCCGCCAGCATTCCTGAAATACAACACATTCGGTGAACTTAACCCCGCCACCCTCGACGTCGACAACAACCCCGACACCCACCACGCGCAGGTCGCGGACCCGCGTCTTACCCTGATCGCCGACCTGGATGACTAGACCCTCACAGCCGCCAAACAGGTGGGACTGAATGGCATCGACCCCAGCGCCCCGAGCAATGCGAATACCGCCGAACCGGCCACCCGCGTCGTTGAGGCAGATCACCGCACTGGTCAGCGTGCCAGCGCACCCATCAGCAGTTCGGGCTTTCACCGCCGATGAGGTTCGACGCGGTGACGCGGCCAGCTACGCCAACGAAACAGGTGGCACCGTGGTGGCGCTGCCGACTTCGAGCGCTGATCTCTCGAAATAGGAAAATCACAACGACAACACAGTATTTCGCGACCAGTGGGCACCGACTCGACGAACTGCCACTGCAGATTCGGTCGTGGACGTGCCCGAAGTGCCGAGTGGTCCACGACCGCGACCACAACGCCGCCAAGACCATTCTCGCTGCCGGGCGGGCAGAGAGACGAAACGCCGGTGGAGCCTCGGTAAGTCCTCCCACCACTCGGGAGGCGCGGGGCGACGAAGCAGGAAGCACCCCAACAGCGGCGTAGTCGCACGGGAATCCCCGCCATTCATGGCGGGGAGCACGTCAAACTACGCCGACGTTCCAGCTGGTCGTGTTCGTGCGCGCTGGTACGAGGCGCGGTACGTGTCCTTCGTGATGCCAAGAAGCCGTGCCAGGGTCGAGGCGTTCGCGTCGGTGAGTGTGAGTTCGGCGGATTCGATTGCGCGCAGTGTGCTGGTGGCGATCTTGGCCGCCGCCGCGAGCTGCGGTTGCGTCAGACCGCGAATCACACGCCAATCGCCGGGATAGCGATCATCAGCAGCGATGGTTACGACCTCGTCGACCGGCGCTTGGAGAAAATCCATGGCCCGTTTGAGCAGGTCCACCTGGGGGCTGCGCCGACCAGATTCCCACGCCTTGACGGTAGAGAGGCCGAGGTCGGCAAGTCGGGCCAGGTCAGATTGGCTCAGGCCGCGCCGCTGCCGTGCGTGGAGAAATGCGTCAGGACTGAACCCTCGCAGCACGCGGCGGCTCATGGCTGGTTTGCGGTCATTAGGACACCGATCCAAGCGGACCTCACCCCTGACCGTTTAATCCGAACGCGATAAAGCGCCGTTATAACGTAACCTAGTCAAACAGCAAGCGGCACCTACCGGCATCGCACCAGGTCCGCTGCCGCTTCATACCGGAACCGAAATCATCTGGGAGCGTCTATGTCGTGGGTGGTCGTCGCACCGCAGGAACTGATGTCCGCTGCTTCTGAACTCGCTCGGATCGGGGCTGCACTCGACACCGCTAACGGTGTTGCAGCTCTGCCGACAACGACCGCGCTAGGCGCCGGCGCCGACGAAGTTTCCCTCGCCATCACCGATTTGTTCAACTCGTTCGGCCAGGACTACCGCGTCGCCTGCGCGCAGGCCGCCGCCTACCACGCTCAGATCGTCACTGCCATCCATACCAGTGGCGCTCAATACGCTATAGCCGAGGCTGCATCCGCTAATCCCCTGCAGAGCCTGGGCAACGCGGTGGCCGCGCTGCCGGCAGGGCCGTACCAGGCACTCAACGATCTCCTGAGCACCCCCACCCTTGCGCCACTGGAAAGCCTGATTAACACCCCCACCAACCTGCTGCTGGGCCGGCCACTGATCGGTGACGGCGCGGCGGGAACCGTGGCCGCGCCGAACGGCCAGCCTGGAGGACTGCTATTTGGCAGCGGCGGCAACGGCTACAACGGGGCAGGCGGCGCGGGCGGGGCAGCCGGACTGATCGGCAACGGCGGACACGGTGGCACCGGCGCACCCAGCGGAACGGGCGGAAACGGCGGCGCAGGCGGCCTGCTGTGGGGGACCGGCGGCAACGGCGGAAACGGCGGCGCCGCAGCCGGACTCGGCTTCAGCGGCGGCACCGGCGGAAACGGCGGAAACGGCGGCCTGCTGTGGGGCAATGGTGGTACTGCAGGCAACGGCGGAGTGGGCGGAGCCGCAACCACGATCTACGGCAACGGAGCCAATGGGGGCGCCGGCGGCAACGGCGGGGCCGCAGGACTCCTGCTGGGCAACGGCGGCGCAGGCGGCAACGGCGGCCCCGGCGGCGCCGCCGGAGTGCTCTACGGTGCACCCGGAAGCGGAGGAGCGGGCGGCCTTGGCGGCCCCGGCAGCTTATTCGGCTATCCAGGGCCCGCTGGCATCGGCGGCCCCGTGGGCACAGCCAGCCTCGTCGGGACGATCCAAGCCAATCTCAACGGTGTCCTGGGCACCGGCTTGGCCAACATCAACATCCTGTTCACCGGCTTCGCTGATCAGATCATCGGCACCGTCGATGGCATCGTCGACGGGGCCATCGGCCAAGCCGGCGTCCTGCTGCACGGGTTTCTCGTCGACATCGAAGGCACGGTGCTCAACAGCCTCGGCCTGGGCTTCCTCAACCCGGGAGCCGGCAACCTCGGCCTGCTCAACGCCGGAACCGGCAACACCGGATTCCTCAACTTCGGTAACGGCAACAGCGGCATCGCGAACTTCGGTTCCAATAACATCGGGTCACTCAATTTCGGTACCGGGAACAGCGGCTATTTCAACTTTGGCTTCGACAACCTCGGCAGCTTCAGCTTCGGCGGATCCAACATCGGTGCTTTCAACGTCGGGTTCAGCAACATCGGCAGCTACAACCTGGGTGTCAACAACACCGGCAACTTCGACCTCGGCATCGGAAACACCGGTGACCGAGCGATCGGCTTATTCCTGACCGGCAGTGACTCCATCGGAGTCGGTCCTATCAGCATCAGGTGGTAAGCGCGACAACGCCGCTGGCGGCGATCCTTCCAGCGGTTCCTTCAGCGGTGCGTGCGCGGCGAGTTGCGGAAGTAGTCACTCACCGGCGCGCCGTTGCGCATGTGGGCACGTACCCACACCTTCCCGGGGCGCGTCGCAGGCTGGGTCGGATCGTGCCAGGCGCTGGTGCGGTGGTCCCAGAGATAGTCATCGGCCACTTTGCCGGACAAAAGCGGGTTGAGCCACGCTCCGACCGCCTCAGCGGCGATGTCGCAGTCCTGCAGCGGGGTTGGCAGTGTGGTACGTGCGGCGATCCTTTGATAGCCGTTCTGCCATTGGTCGGGAACCTCAATCTGGTTGGGGGGCTGCTGGTTTCGCCGCTGGGAGCGGCTCACCAGGGCGCGGCGCAGGTCGCCGGCTGCAACGTCGACGGCCCCGGCGTAAAGCACGAGGTCGACCAGGTCGCGGTATCGGTTGGCGCTGCGACCACGCGGGTCGCGGAACATTACGCCGACGACTTTGTCGGCGACTTGGCTGGCCAAGGGGAAGAGCGGGACCGCGGGGATGGGGGACAGACCGCGCATACCAGGCACGGCCGGATCGACGTCGCGATACTCGATCGCGCTGATGGCGACCTCGTCAACGGCGAGGTCGACGTCGAACCAGGCCGCAGATTCTGCGCCGACACTGGCGGCGATGCGGAACTTGTTGCCCGCCACTGTCCCGGTGAATGTTTGTTGCCCTGTGATTCGGTAGACGAATGGGTCCAGTTCATTGGTTCCAGTGAAAGATTCGAGATCGTTGCGAGTTCCCGTGCCGCTGCGGATCGTTGTTAAATCAAGATCTTGGGTGGCGCGGCTTCCTGGGATGCGGATCAGCGTTCCCGTGCCGCCAGCCACTACCCATGCCGCATCGGGTGCCGTGAAGACCCGGGTCATGAATCGTTGAATGACGAACTGGCGCAGCAGTTCTTGCGATTGCACGGTTGGATGGGTTTTGGCGTGGCGAGCGGCCCGGGTGCGAAGTGCCACCCAGAACGCGCGCTCGGAGGTGTATTCGTCGGACCAGCTCATCGGCGCGCGCTGAAAAGCAGCTCGTTGGCTGCCGCGATCGTCTCAGGCGCCCCGGCCGCCGCCAGCAAGTCCGCGAGGACCTCACGGCCGTGATAATCAGTGAGGGGATCAAGCGCGGCACTGATGGCGGCGACGTCGGCGGCCGCGGTCGCCAGCGCGTCAGCGAGGATCTCGCCCAGGTGTGCGGCGTCGATGCTGTCGCGGTAAAGGTCAGCGACGGTCTGCGGGATCGTGGTGACAGGCAGCCCGCTCACCAGCTCCCACGCCGCGGCCGTGTTGTCGTGCAGCGTAATTCGCCGGTTGCTGGTCCGGCGCGGGGGGCGGATGGTGAAATCCAAGCGGTCGGGGTGCAGTGTGCCCAGACGATGGACGTAGTGCGCCGCGGACAGGTGCGACACGACAGCATCTGTGCCCTGTTCATACAGCGTTCGAAGCCGCCGCCCAGCGAACTCGCTGGGGTTCAAGGAGAGCCAGGCTGCCCGTAGGTCGTCGACCCCGACGTCTTCGGGTGCGCCGGCGAAGCGGTACACACCGCGGGTCCCGGTGTGGAGGATGCGTTCGGCACCGGCCAGCTGAGCAACGCGGTCACGCGTCATGCCGAGTTTCAGTGCCTGAGCGACCGTGAACATGCCCCACTGCCCTGCAGCCTCACCTGCCACCAGAGACTCGATGGCCCGCCCCGCTCTCGACACCCCTCAATCATAGACTTATATGCCAGTAATTGTGTAGCTCGACCTGGTGGGCGTCTGGTGGAGTCGACGTACAATCACGCGCGTGATGTATCGCGTGGTCGATACCGCGGTGGGATGGCTGCTGTACGCGGGTGGCGATCAGCTCGGGACCTACGACACACCAGGCGAGGTGTTCTCTGCGGCAGCGAGAGACGAAACGCCGGTGGAGCCTCGGTAAGTCCTCCCACCACTCGGGAGGCGCGGGGCGACGAAGCAGGAAGCACCCCAACAGCGGCGTAGCCGCACGGGAATCCCCGCCATTCATGGCGGGGAGCACGTCAAATTGGTGACTCAACGCGGACAAGAAACAGCGAAGTCAGTTCTCGAAATGATCGAGACGGTCATCCTTTTGCGCATGACCGGTCCGCGATCGATCAAGGCAGCGCAGGACTGGATCGGGGTGAACGCAGACGCCAATGATGTTCAGGCCAGTAGCGTCATCGGATCGTTGCCGTCGTTGCGAACCGGTGAGGCATGGGTGTGGAGCCCGGCGTTCTTGCGCCTTCTCAAACGAGTCCACATCAGCCTGTTCGACACCTTCGATTCGCACGCCACGCCGAAAGCCGGGCAAGGTCGGATCACCCCGAAAGGGCGTGCCGATGTCGATCTCGAACTGCTGGGTGCCGAGATCGCCGCCACTGTACAGAGGGCCAAGCAGAACGACCCGAAAACGCGTTGCGCGACAGAGTGGTGTCGCTGTCGACAGAGTTGGAAGGGCAGCACGAGCGGGCGCAGGTGCTGGCCGAACGATGCGCTGAACAGCAGCGTCTGCTGGACATCAAGGACGCGGAGATCGGCCGACTCCACAATCAGCTCGCCGACCTGGAAGGGCTGCGGCACCAACTACGGAAGGTGGCGGAATGGCTGGCCGGCGCGGCAGACAAAGTGGCGGCCGCGCGCGACCTGATCGCGTCAACACCTTCCCCACTTGCCGAGGAGCCGCCCGTTGTGCTGCAGAACATCAACGATGATTCGGAGCAGCGTGAAACGTCGGTACACCAGCCTGATTCACGATCAGGAAGCGCAACAGTGTCCGCAGTTGCGGCTAGGGATGGTCAGGAGTTGAAATTCCGTGCCGGGGCCCAGCGCATGCTGGAATCGCTGGGTAGGATGGCGCCGCTGCGGCTGTCCAGAGCCCAGTGGGGCATGGTGGCCCGCATGAAACACAGGTCCGGGACGTGGAGCACCTATCTGGGTGAACTGCGACGCGCCGGCCTGCTGGATGAGAATGCGGCCGGGTTCACCCTCAGCGACAAAGGGTTTGACTACTTGGGTGGCCGTCCGGATCCGCTTACCGGCCGCGAGCTGCAGCAGCATTACCTGCATATTCTGCGTTCCGGCGCTGCTCGTATGTTGCAGGCGGTGATGGATGTTTATCCGGAAAGTCTCTCGCGCCAGGAGATCTCTGCTCGGGCAGGGATCGTAGTGGCGTCAGGCACGTTTACGACCTACCTGGGGGAGCTTGTGCGCAACGGTCTGGTCGTCTATCGCGGCAAGGCCCTTCGGGCCAGTGATGTGCTGATGTTGGGGGCAGAGCGGGCGGTTGAGTGAGACTGCTGTGCCCAATCAACCCAAGACGCCGATACGTGCGTTCCGGATACCTGATGAGCTGTATGAGCAGGCGCAGGCCAAAGCGCGGCAGTCGGGAGTGAATCTCAGCGATGTTGTCCGTGCTGCGCTGCTGGCCTTCATCGAGACAGACTGGCCGCTGCCGCCGCGGTCGTGAGGGTGACGGTTGCTTAGCGGGCGGGCTGGTAAGCAGGGCAGCGGGTTTGGGGATCTAGGTAGGGAGGGCGCAGGGCCGTCCGGATGTGCGGGCCGGTCTGTGTGTCGGGGTGGTTGGTGAGGCAGCGTGCCGGCGTGGGGCGGCCGAGGAGACCTGGTTGGTGGCAGTGGCCGGCAGTCCAGGGGGTGACGTCGGGTGTGCGGGTGATGTTCCACTGGGTGACGAGGCCTTCGCCGATGTTGCGGTGTTTGCCGATCGCGGGCAGTTCGGTTAGCAACTCGGTGATGGTGTCGGCATCGCCGACGGCGCGCCATGTCAGATGGGTGGTGGGGTGGGCGATGACGGGCAGGGCGCGGGCCTGGTAGCGGCCGGTGTGGTCGGCAACTGCGCTCTTGTTGATGGTCGGTGAGAGCTGTTGTAGTCGTTGATGATTGGTTCGTGATCTGCGCCAGCGGATGTCGGGGTCTGCGGTGCCGTGGGGATGGGGGTGAAGGTCGGCGAAGGTGGCCATCCAGTGCCAGTCGTGGTGTTGGTCGGGGTCGCCGCAGCGGGCCAGGGGGAGCTCGAGCTGTTCGGGTGGCTCGCCGGGGTGGTAGGTCAGGTGGTCGCCGTGTTCGAAGGCCGTGGTTTTGCGGCGGTGCCACAGGACGGAGGCGAGGAGGCCGTCCAGGGCGATGCCCCAGGGGCGGGATAGGACGACACCGTGGGGGGTGGTTGCGGTGATGAGGATCGTTGTCGGCGGCATGTCAGCAGGGGCCGTTCAGTGGTTGGCAGTCTTCGGAAAGCGTTGGGGCGTGGGTGGTGTGGCCGCAGGTGCGGCATGTCCAGCTGGTGTGCCCACCGGGGCAGCTGCAGACGGTGTGCCCGACCAGCACCTGGTAGGCGGCGAGCGCGTGGCCGTTGCCGCAGCGCTGCGGTGCAATGAGTATCCAGCCACCGGTGGTGCACCGCCCAAGGTGTCCGATATCTGCCATGGTCCAACGGTTCTCAGGTGAGTTGGGTGAGCGCGGCGAGGGCTTCATCGCGGCGCTCGGCGAGCTGGCTGGCCCAGTCGGCGCCGGTGTCGTCGGCGCCGCGGATGACGGTCATGGTCGACGTGGCGCTGATGCGTCCGTAGCCGGCGGCGGTGCGGCCGCCGAGGTGGCCGTTGGCGCTGAAGTCGTCGAGCACTGTGCGCAGGAACGCCAGCTGAATTGGTGTTGCGTTGTTGATGCGGATAAAGGTTTGCAAGTGGGTGCCGGCGCGCAGGGTTTCCCCCGAGTATCGGCCCAGGGGACTCGTTGTGCGGTCGGGGTCTGGCCCGGGAGGGTGCTGGATTGACCGGCGGTGATCGTTGAGGTGGGTGAAGAATTCTTCGCCCAGGGCTAGCATGGCCGGGCTGGGCGGGTTGGCCGGAGGCAGGGGCAGGATGTGGGCGAGTTCGCTAACTTCGGGGAGCACTTTGCCAACCATGAGTAGACCGGACATGATGCGCCCGCTGGCCGCGCCGCCGAAGACGGCGATGTGGGGGATGAGGTCTTTGAGGCGGCGTTCTTGCTCGTCGGTGAACGGAGTTCGTCCTTTGGCGTCGCGGGCCTTGGCCAGCCGGCCGCCGTTGCTGAGCAGGTGCGCTGCCGGCACGGGGAGCTGATTCTCGTAGTTAAGGACCGCAGCGGTCAGGGCTTCACCGGTGCGGCGCAGAATGCCGCGGAAACTGTTGCCGGAGATGATCGGTACCTGCAGTTGGCTGCCATCGGGGCCGATGATGTCTTCGCGGCGGAACAAGCTGAAGGTGTCGCTGCCGGCGGTGTTGTCATCGTCGTCGCGGTGCACGATCGCCGAGCGGGCCAGGATCTGGATGTCCCAGTGGGCGCAGATCAGCGGTGTTCTCATCGGGGGGTGCGCAGTTCGGCGACGGCTTCGGCGATGATGCGGACCTCGAGGATCAGGGCGGGCAGGTTGGTGCGCAGCTCGTCGATGACCGGCAGCGGAGGCTTGCGCAGCAGTGTGGCGAGCTCGCGGCGGCGTTCGGGTTGACGGGGCGCCAGGGCGCCGAGGCGGCCCGAGGCGTTCGACCACCAGCCGGACAGGGTGGTGTTGCGGTAGGCGGCGGTGCGCACGCGGCTGGGGAGCTGGTGGTCCCAGTAGGTTTTGCGGTGTTCGGCAACCCAGCTTGATTCCCAGTCGATCGAGTAGTGCAGCAGTAGCAGCAGCCGCAGGGCCGTGTCGTAGGGGCCCTCGGTGATGGGTAGGTCAGCCTCGACCAGTGCTTGCCATTCGCGGGTGGGACTGCGCGGCGGCGGTCGGCGTTGTGCGCCCATGTCGGCTGACAGTACCGGTGCTACCCGACGCCGGTGTGCAGCTCGGTGTTGGTGAGCCGGCGCGCGGCCGTCCACAGCGGTGGCAGGGCTCGCCACGGCGCGAGTTGCTGCCAGGAGTCAAGAATGCGGGCCCGGTGTTCGCGGGAGCGTGCGCGAAGGTGCCTGGGGTGAGGGACAGGGCGGGTCAAGGCTTGCCAGCTGATGTCGGGAATGGTGGTACGTAGCCAGGCCAGCTCGCCGAGTCGGTGTGCGGAGGCCGCGTTCCACGGGTGCACGACACCGTCGTCGGTCGCCAGGTGCTTCCACGCCGCGGCGGGCAGGATGTGCTGGCGTCGTGAGCCCGGCACGACGACAGCGTCGTGTTCGCTCAGCGGTCCGGCGGTGAGCCGGGGGAGCAGACCCGCGGTGTCGCGATGCTCGGTCACCGACATGGCGGTGATGTGCAGAGCGGGTTGGGTGTTGGGGGCGCGGCTGTAGGCCCAGGCGCACGGGGGGCACAGTCGGTGCAGGCCGTAGGGCCAGGCGTCGTAGCCGGTGAATTTGTCGGAGACGATCGCGTTGCTGGGTACGGTGGGCTCGTCGGATCCGCATCTGCCGCACAGGCCTTGAGCCGAGCGTGGCGCTGTGGGGACGGGCCGTCCGGCGGCTATCCAGGCTGAGGCGGCAGGGTCGGAAAGCATTGCCGCTCAACCTGATCGTGGGTAGGGTGGTGGGTACGAAACACACATACGGGCTGGGAGAAGGCTCACTTGCGGGGCGGCTTCGCTGAGATCGGTGGAGCCGCCCCCTCTATGTGCGGGGTGTCGGCCCGGTTGTCGAGGATGCGATAGATGGTGGACCGACTGATGCCGGTGAGACGGTGGATCCGGTTGATAGGCACCCCGGCGTCGTGGGCGTGCCGCACGAGTGGATCACGTTGGTCGAAATTGTGTCGCCAGCGCGTCAGCGCCTGCTCTGCGTTACGAGCGCCCCGGGGCATAGGACCAAACGATACATGTGTGAACTGATCCAGCGTCTGATTCGATACGTGTATCCTACGGTGCAATCCTCGCCGCTCGTGCCTCTGGCGGTCCGCAAGACTGGCGAGGAGGTCGATCAGGTTGGCGATGCCGGATCTGGTTGGGTGCTGGGCTATTTGAACAAGACAACATTGGCTGGCTGCCGGTCGTCGCCAAAGGTCAGGAGAGGGTGCTCGGTGCCCGGCACCTGTCTCAGTAGCGCTTCACCGGGTTTAGGATTGGCTCCGGCGAGTGACACAACCTCGATGACGTACGCGTTCGCGTAAGTCGAGGCTTTGTCGGGCATCTTCCAGGTTGGCTGGCGGGTGACGATCATCAGTGGTTCAGTTGCCGCCCAATTCATGACCGCGGGTAATTCGGGACTGATGTCGGCGTCGTGGAGGAGTAGGGTTCCGGCCGAAATGCTCTGGGCCGGTAAGACAGTGGCTACTTCAAAGACGGGCCCCCTGCGCTCGCCGAGGGGCCGGTTGCGGTCGGATGGATCGATTGTGATCTGCCTAGAGTGGTCGCGGGCGGCGCGAAGGCCGGATAACAGATTCGCGGCGGAGGCTGTTGGTCATCATTGGGATGGGGTCGATCGCGACACGCTCCGTGGATTTGAAGTGTCTGCCGACGCTGACGGCGCGACGGCCGGGGGATGTGGTTGACCATTGGGACACCAGTCGGTCGGTGCCCGGCGTTTCACGCCGGCCACTGAGCGCCGTCGGTAGGTCCAAGACCTGGGTGTCGACGACTGCAAGCCCGTGCCATCCCGAGATTGCATCGATAAGGCGTTCAGGTGCGAGCGTTGTCCTCAAGTGAGGGGGGAAGTCGATCACCTCGCCGGTTGCGGCGTTGTGGCCCAGTGCCCCGCGCGTCACGCGGTTGGGTTGCACTGTCGCCCAATTTTCTTGAGTTCCATGAAGGATGGTGGCCGATGTGCCGGGTGCCCATCCAAATGCGCGGTCGTACTTTTCGAGGACCGCATCGGCGAGGTCGAAGAGTTCGCCACGTTCGATGCGCGCTTGCAGTTGGCGATATGGGCCTCCGAGGTTGGCGATCTCAACTTGTGTGCGTTGCCCACGATGGTCACGAATAGCTTTGCCGAATGGCACAGAATTCAACACGACCAGCAGAATAACACTGGCTACCATCAACTACCATGCACTACCAAACGGGATGGGCATCGGCAGGCATGTAGTATTCGCTACATGTAGCGTGCGATACATAGCCAGGTTGTCGGTGCCTAGGAGAACACTTATCGAAGGAAGGAGGCGAGATGATCAGCCGAGATCTGTGGCCCGTACTGCACGAGGCGGTGACCACGTTGGCCGCGGTGTGTGACTACGCCAATGAGCGTGACTCAGCGGGTTTTTCGGCCACCGACGCCGCGGTAGGGCACTTCCTGGCCGACACGCCGCTGCAGGAATGGGCAGACGAACACGCCGCGACCGCGCGGGTGTTGCTGCCCACGTATCGTCGCCAACTCGGCGAGCAGACGACCGCCCAGATCCTGTCCATCCCCGATCCGGACGCCGAGCACGCGCGGGCAGCCCGCGAAGCTGTGCGTGGATTGCACCGCGCGGCCCGGCGCCGCCAGTATCTGCACCGGTCGAGCTACGTACACCTTGAGGATCAGCGGGTGCTGCTCGCGTTCCCGTTCGATGAGGCTTTGGTGGCGGCGGCGCGCGTCATTGCCGGGCGCCGCTACGACGGTGCCCGCAAGGTCAACAGCTACCCACTGTCGTCGTTGCCGGCAGTGGTGGGGTTGGCCACCGGGGCCGGTATCGACATCGCACCCGAGATCCTCGCGGTGGCCCGCGATGTGGTGCACAATCCGGACGCTTACCGGCCAGTCGAGGTGTCGCTGTGCGAACACGACCCCGCACTGCTCCGTATCGACACCGATTACGCTCCCGGCCTCACCGCGGCCCTGAAAGCTCTCAACGGGGGTTCCACCTGGCGTTCGGCGGCGCGGGTGCACGAGATCGCCATCACGGTGGGCGCCGCCCAGCTCCTCGACGTGTTCACCAGCCACGATCTCGTCATCGAAGCGTCAGCCGCCCGGGCGCTCGATGAGGCGATCGCGCAGCAACGCAACCAGGCCGGCGGCACCGCCGACCTGACCGGCGATCGCCGCCTGTCCATCGCCGCCGCCACACCGGCGGTCCAGTCTGCGGTCGCAGCACGACTGCGGGCACTGGCAGGCAGCTGCGTACCTCGAAAAGCGCTGCTGCCGTGGCCACTGCACGTCGAGCCCGCCGCCATCGCGGAATTGTTGCAGGCGCAGGGCATCGACGTCACACCCGCCGCCTCAGCTGCGCTCCACGATGAAATCGACCGCCAGGAAACGAATCTGGAAGTTGCATGCGCGGCGAGTGGGCCACCGATGAAGATCGCCGAACTCGGGGTCACCCTGATGGCCCATCAGTGTCCAGCCGTACGATTCGCGGCCGCGGGCCGGCGGATCCTGATCGGCGACGAGATGGGTTTGGGCAAAACGATCACCGCGCTGGCCACCGTCGCGGCAGAACATGCCTTCCCCGTCGTCGTGGCGTGCAAGCCTGACCTGACCGAGAACTGGCGTACCGAGATCACCCGGGCGCTGCCGGCCCGCAGGGTGGCGGTGGCCTCGGGTCTGACCCCCCGTGCCGTGCCGGCCGGGACAGACGTGGTGGTCATCGGCTATGCAGCCCTAGCTTCGCGCCCCCGCATGCCGACCGGTACAACGCGTCGGTTCGCATGGGTGCAGCAGCTCGCCGAGCTCGGTCCGCGGGCGCTGATCATCGACGAGGGCCACCTGGGCAAGGAGTCCACCGCGGCCCGCTCACGTGCCCTGGCGGCACTGGGCGCTGACGTGGCGGCCCGCGACGGACTGATCTTGAACCTGACCGGAACCGCCGTGGTCAACCGTCCCCGGGAGCTGGCTCAGCAGCTGATCACCCTGGGCTTACTGGCGCCCAAGGACACCGAAATCAACCCCGGCCGGCATCTGTTCGGCGGTGAATGGGACTTCCTGTTCCGCTACTGCGGACCCGAACAAAGTTCCGGCGGTTTCGGGTGGACGTTCAACGGTGCATCCCATACCCGCGAACTCAACCACCGCCTCAAAGCTTTCGGCGTCATGCTACGGCGCACCGAAGACGCACTGGACCTACCCGAGTTCTCGTGCACCGTCCTCCCGATCGAACCGGCACAACTGGACCCCGACGCCTGGGCGCAGTACCGACAGGCCGAACAGGCCGCGGCAGCCGACTTTGCCCGCGAGGCAACCGATCTCGCCGAAGCATACGGGGTAGAGGTGAGTGACGCGCGCGTCCGGGCTGCAATGCGTGCCCGCAGCGGTGCCCATCTGGTGCGCATCAACGCATTGCGTCAATTGATCGGCGCAGCCAAACAGCCTGCCATCACCGACTGGGTGTCGCGGTACGTCGCTGATGGCGAGAAGGTGATGATCGCGGCACATCACCGCGACGTCGTCGACCACTACGCCAGCCGATTCGGCGGCCTGAAGATCCAGGGCGGTCAATCGGTGGCTGCGAAAGAAGCCGACAAGCACGCGTTCCAAACATGCCCAGTCGATCAAGCGCCTGCGATCACGGTTGCGATCAGCGCCGGCGGTGTCGGGCACACCCTGACCGCCGCGCGCATCGGGGTGCAAGCGGAACTGTGTTGGACACCAGGAGAGTTGCGGCAAATGGCCAAGCGAATCCACCGGATCGGCCAAACCCGCCCGGTGCAGTACCGGGTAGCGGTGGTGCCCGCCACGATCGACGAGCAGATGTGGCAGATCATCACCAATAAACAGCGAACCCTAGATGCCGTCCTCGACGGCGTCGACATCAGCGACGTCCGCGACGACGACACTGCCGCAGCCGCCCAGCTGGCCTGGGAACTCGTCGAAGCCGGCCTCAACGCCCTTGCAGAGGTGAAATGATGACCAGCAGCACGTTGGTCGCCGCAAGCGACCGTAGACTCGCCCCAATGTGCGCCATCCCCGGTCAACGGTCGTATTCCGGGGCGGACCTACGGTGTCGACGAGGTGCACTGGGACTACCCGAACAAGACGCCGCGATGCTGCTCAACGCCCCGGTGGCCGCCCTGCGCGCATGGGAAGCCACCGCAGTACCCCAACGCGAGCTAAGTGCAGTGATCGACCGGCTCAGCCGTGTGGAGCGCACCGCAGACCACATCACCACCCATCTGAGCGCCGAAGCCACACGTACCGGCCGCATCACGACCTTCCGCACCGACACCGGCGCCGCGGCCGCCGGTGCCCCCACCGGCGTCGCAGTCCTGCACCGCATCTGCGCCGGCAGAGCGTGGGAATCGCATCGCGACGCGACACTGGTCCTAGGGGATGTCACACAGCCCGCCGTCGCCGAGCCTGACCGGCGAGCCGAACTCATGATCCGACTGACCATGCTGGCACTGACCCGCAATGACATCGAACAACGCCTCGGCCTCGGCCACCGCCGCATCCAACAGTGGATCCGCGGCGACAGCCTCATCCCCGACGGAATCTTCACAGACCTCGACACGCTCGAGCAAGCCGCCGACAAGCACACCGAAACCCTCGAGGAGACCACCGCAGACACCGGCTGTCTGCAGGTAGCCGCCACCGTCACAGACCTGCTCGCCGCCTACCCAGCCACACAGAACGTGGCCTTGAGCACCCACTGGGCTGCAGCCGGCGTTCTGCTCTCCGACGACAACCAGCTGCGCGCACACTGGATCGGATCCCGCTAGTGGGTTGTAATGCGGCGGAATTGACGAGGCGGTGATCGGGCATGAGATCAGACCGCTCGGCGCGCTCCCGTGGCCACCCGGGCTGGGCAAACTCATCGAGTACCCAAGGTTGCAGGCCCGCCTCACACGGCTTCTGGGTGAGCGCAGCGCCGATTCTGCGGTGCACGAGGATATGGTGCGCCGCCGTGATCCCGCCTATCGCGAGGTAGTGCTCACCGAGTTGTCGGCTGCCCCGTGGGCGAGTGACCTCATTGAATCAGTGGACATGGCAACGGATTTGGCACGGCGATCACCGCTGCTCAATAAGCGGTTCGACGACGCCTCAGCGCGGTGGGTGGCATGGGCAAAGCAATCTCGAGAAACCGTCGCACCGTCCGTGCGCTCCTGGCTTGAAAGCCCGGCGCGGGTGACGCGCGAATCGATCGAGAACGGTAGACACCGACTCACATTCCTGCGCCTGCACCACCCACTTGAGCACTCTGTGCTCGTTCGGGTCAACCACAGCCGCCTGTAGAACCTTTCCCTCGTTTCGGCTACATCTGCGTACGCAGCCAGTCGATCAGCCCGTCCAGCGAAGTGTCGTCCTCAGGCGGGCTCGCGCATTGCAGCCGGTCATCAGTGGCGCTATCCCACGGGCCGGCAATGACCACACATCGTCCGGTCTTTGCGTCGTGGCAATCGATTGCGTAGGCGATCAACCAGCCGTAGTCGGGTTCGTCATTGCCTCTGCCCGGGTGGGCAGGTGACCAGCCACCGACCCATGCCGAACGTCGGGTCGAGACCGCGGCCAGCAAGGTGGAAATACCAGTCACTTTCTCCGGTAAATCCTCCGGTGGGATGCTGGGTATCGAGGTTGACGTGCTCCCCGCCATGAATGGCGGGGATTCCCGTGCGGCTACGCCGCTGTTGGGGTGCTTCCTGCTTCGTCGCCCCGCGCCTCCCGAGTGGTGGGAGGACTTACCGAGGCTCCACCGGCGTTTCGTCTCTCTGCCCGCCCGGCAGCGAGAATGGTCTTGGCGGCGTTGTGGTCGCGGTCGTGGACCACTCGGCACTTCGGGCACGTCCACGACCGAATCTGCAGTGGCAGTTCGTCGAGTCGGTGCCCACAGTCCGAGCAGGTTTTGCTCGATGCCAGCCACCGCGACACGGTGTGCACGGTGCGGCCGTAGCGGTCGGCTTTCTCGTCGATGATCCGCACGAACTGACCCCATCCGGCATCGCTGATTGCCCGTGCCAGACGACGGTTTCTGACCATCCCCACGATGTTGAGGTCTTCGACGTGGATCACTTGATTCTCGCGAACCAACGCCAAAGCCTGCTTGTGGTGATAGTCCCGCCGAGCACGGGCAACCTTGTTGTGCGCGACGGCTACCTTGCGCCGCGACTTGTCCCTGCTGGCCGATCCTTTCTGCCGTCGAGACTTCTCCCGCTCCAACCGCCGCAGCTTCCGCAGCTTGCGACCCAAATGCTTCGGATTGACGACATCGGCCCGACGGCCATCGGTGGTGGCGGTCGTGGCCAACCGAGCGACCCCTACATCCACACCGACCTCCCGGTCCACCACGGGCAGCGGTGAGGCCCCAACGTCGACAACGAAACTGGCGTAGAAATGGCCATCGGGTTCCCGAATGATCGTGACCGACGACGGCGTGCTGGGTAGCTCGCGTGACCAGCGCACCCGCACCTCGCCGACTTTGGCCACGAACAGCCGGCCGTTGGCTTTCAGGCTGAACCCGTTGCGGGTAAGCCGAAACGACTGCCGGTGATCCTTGCGGGATTTGAACCGCGGCCGGCCCACCCGCCGACCCCGACGTTTCCCACTGGTTGAGTCGAAGAAATTGCGCCAGGCGCGGCGGGAGTCGTTGACCGACTGCACCAACGCCACACTCGGCACCTCGCACAACCAGGCTCGCTCGGTAGTGGTCTTGGCCGCGGTGATCACGCAGCGCTGAATCTCGCTGTCGGACAACTTCACCCGAGCCCCATACGCCTCGTCGCGGACTCTCAGCGCGTCGTTGAACACCACCCGGCAGCACCCGAACACCCGCGCCAGCATCTCCTGCTGGGCCGATGTCGGTTCGATGCGATACCGGTAGCGCATCTGCATCCCCCGACTGTAAAGGCCGCCTATGACAACAACCCCGAGCTATCGCCGTGCCCGGCACAGCGTGTCGCTGCTGCACGCCCACGTGGTGTTCGTGACGAAGTACCGGCGACCGGTGTTCACCGACGCCATGCTCACCCACTGCGAAAACATCATGCGCGATGCCTGCACCGAACTGGGCACCGAGTTGGTCGAGTTCAACGGCGAAGCCGACCACGTGCACCTGCTCGTCTCCTACCCGCCCACGCTGGCAGTCTCCACGCTGGTCCAGCGACTCAAGGGCCGCACCGCCCACTCCATCCGCCGCGAATACACCGGCACCTGTGTCCGCGCCCGCATGCGCGGACACCTCTGGTCGCCGTCCTACTTCGCCGTCTCCTGCGGAGGCGCACCCTTGTCGATCATCAAGCAGTACATCGACGGACAAGCCCGACCACTCTGAGCGTCGAGCAACGCCCGCCGACAGACGGGATGGGCTCACCCCGGACTGAAGTCCGGGGCTTGCGCCCAAGATTCCGGTCATCGAGCATCCCCGAGTGCGCAGTAGTTGACTTTCGCGCGCGCAGGATGCCACCTACCCTGAACTGAAACGCTTCGGCCGCGCTCGGACCGATGAAGGGACCAACGTCGGCGCGGATCCCGTTGGTGGAAGGTTGGCGCCGTGATCAGTCCGCCGGAAAAGAACGGTGTCTGATGGGTGCCACCAGCACCCGACCCGACCGGATCGACGTCGAAGGCGGCCCGATCAGTGCACGGGATTTCAAGGCCGCCCGCGAAGTTACCGAGGAAGTCCTCAGTGAGGCAGACCAGTTGCGGCTGAGCAACCTGATCGTCGACATGGCCCGCGATGACGATTCGACGCGTACCCGCGCCGCGCGCGACCGCGACCGCGCCACCCCGCGAGATTCGAGTCATGCGCCGTCGACACGGCTGCACCGCAGTTTGCCAGGCGACATTTCTTATCGCGGCCGGTTGAGCGCGCGGCAGCGGAAGGTTCGTTCGGCGTTGAAGAATCGGGTAATGGCTGCCGCGCCGCAATCGCAGCACCGCGCCGTCCATGCACTGCTGGGAAGTCCCGATCCGACGGACTGGCAGCGGGTGAATACTGAGCTGCACCGTGCTGCCGGCGACGTGCATGCTCTTGACGACCCAGACCGGGTGATGGTGCAGCGTCTGGATCGTGCGATTCAGTCCTACGAACGCGGCAATGACCGCACGCACGTCGTGTATGTCGCGGTGCGGCTGCCGCCGCGCACGCCGAGCGTGTTCGATGAGCGGGACCTGCCTGCAGGGCTGAGGGTGGGGACCAGGATCGCTTTTGACCAGTTCACCCCGGCGGCCCATAACCTTCATGAGTTGCCTGGACATGACGATCAGCAGGTCGTCATCCTTGAGATCGCTACCACCCGGGGGATGTACATGGGTCGCTCCGGAAGTGGCGATGACACCAGCCACATCCTGCCCCGCGGTATGCATCTGCGTCTAAGTAGTGCGGCGGTTGTTCCTTATGACATCCCCGGTGACTTTGGTGAACGGCTTGTGGTGCAGGCCCGTGACTTGTTCGATGATGCGGACCGGAAGGAGTAACGATGGGGGCGGAATGGATCATGCACCGCAGCCGGTTTGGCGCGACGGTCGCGGAACCTGGCACAGCATTTCGGGTCATCACCCGCACGGGGGCGCCGGCGGCTGGGTCATATGCGTGTGTCGCGCGAGTTCCCATGCCCGCGGATGCCGGCGGGCGCCGCGATGGAGCCGGCCGGCTGGACTTCGATGGGCCCAACTGGACCGCGGTGACCGGCTCTGCGCTGATGTTTGCCCGCCGTGCCGATCCGCAAGCCCGGTGTTTCGGTACCAAGTATCCTGGCCGCAAGGAGTTTTCGTGGTGGGATGGCACTGTCAGCGTTGACAATATCCTCGACAGCGACGCAGCAATCGAGCATGTCCGGGTGTGGCTGGAACACCTGTTCCCCCGCGCGGCTGGGCATATCGAAATCCGTGAGCAGTGAACGCTGCCCGCAATCTGGACATGCTGCGCGAAGTACGGGCGCGTCGCCGCGGCCCGCATGAGCATCGGCATCTGCTCGCGCGCATCGAAAACCACCTCGAGCAGCACGACGGATTCGTGGCCTGGAGCGGCGGTAAAGACTCGACAGTGGTGATGCACCTTGCCCGGCAGATAGATCCCAATATCCCTGTGGTGTTCTACGACTCCGGTCTGCAGTTCTCCGAGAACCTGCGCTACATCGAGAACCTCGCGGCGAGCTACCGGCTGAACCTGCAGGTAATTCCTGCCGAGCCCGACTTACTCACCATCCTGATCGCGGTCGGAGGATTCGACCATCGCGCCCCGGACCGTGAATTAGGGACGTCTTTAGCGGAGATCCTCATCAGTGCGCCCGCCGCCGTCGCGCACTCGCGCTACGGACCCGGGTCGTTGTGGGGTGTGCGCGCGGCAGAAGCTGTCGCTCGCACTCGCCTCTACCGTGCCAACCTCGCCGCGCTCAGCGCCGAGCATCCTGACCGGAGCCGGGCCCAAGCACGCGCGCAACTCGGCGGTATTGTGCGACGCGCTGACGGAACCACCACTTACGGGCCTATCTGGGACTGGCGCCGCAACCACGTCTTCGAATACCTCGCCGGCGTCGGGCTACCCCCAAACCCGCTGTACAGCAGGCTCGCCCAACTCGGTGCCCCAGCAGAGCGTATCCGTGTGGACTCCATCATCGACGCCGCCAAACTCTCCAACGGACACATCGCGTGGTTACAGAAGGGGTGGCCCGATCTGTTCGATCGTCTCTCCCAGGCGCTTCCACGGTTACCTGAGTGGACCTGAACCGACAGCAGTGCGCATCATCTTGTAGGTTCTCACGAACGGTGGCAGAATCTCACGGCAAGTGGCATTTGAGTGGCAGATCTGCCGAATTCGTGAGACACGCCAGTTCCTCAATACCGAGACCGCGCGGGGTGGCCGTGTGACGATCGGATCACCTAAGTACGCGACGCTGATTGCGCAACTTCAATCCGCGGACGTTGCGCCTGCGTGTACATGATCGAGCGGCCGCTCTCCTTGTACCGCACGCAACCGGCTGGCTCGATGAAAACCGCCCACGAATGCTGATTCATGGGCATACCTATCCGAGACCGCCCGTTGAGTGCTATGGCGAAACTCAGGTTCGGTACGTCGATGGTGCTCGGTTGCTCACTGTGTTGAGTGAGTGGCCGGCGGTCTGGGGTCGTATATCTTGTCTGCCCCGCGGCCATCTTCCCACCCCTCATGCGGGCGGGAAGATGGCCGCGGGCACCGAAAGAGCTGCACCGACGACGAACGAACCGAAGAAACAACGACCCGAAGAAGAAGAGTAGTAAGTCCCTGATCGCCGCTGCCGCAGACGTCATTGGGTACGCGGTTGTCGGTGGGGTGCGATAGGGTGGATGTTGTCGGTAAGGACGCCAACGGGGTGTTCTACAGATTTGCGAATGAGGTTGTGTAATGGCTGATTTGGCTACTTCGGTGACGGTTATGGATGCGGCGGGGCGTGCAGCGCTTCCGGTGTTGTTGTGGTCGGACCCTGGGCGTGGTAAGTCGTCGGTGGTGCGGGCTTTGGCGGCGGCGAGCGGGGTTCCGTTGGAGTTGGTGGTGGGTTCGCAGCGTGAGCCGGTGGATATCGCGGGGTGGCCGGTGGTGGTGGATGGGGCGGTGCAGACGTTGGCGTTGCCTGATTGGGCAAGGACGTTGATTGATGCGCAGGGCGGCTATTTGCTGTTGGATGAGTTGACGACGGCTAGTCACGCGGTGCAGGCGGCGATGCTGACGGTGGCGCTGGAGCGGGTGGTCGGGCGTTCACGGTTGCCGGATGAGGTTCGGATCGTCGCAGCTGCGAATCCTCCGGATCACAGTGCGGGCGGGGTGGATTTGGCGGCTCCTACGGCAAATCGATTCTTGCACATTGAGTTTGAGCCTTCTGTCGATGACTGGCTGTCGGGGATGAGGTCTGGGTTCGTGCTGCCTGCCTCGCGGGCCATTGCCGCTGACGAGCTGCGGTGCGCTGATGAGAAGGGCTTGGTGTGCGCGTTCATTGCGGCGCGACCGGAGTTGCTGCACCGCTACCCCGAGACCGATGAAGCGGCCGGTCGGGCGTGGCCGTCAGATCGTTCGTGGGATGCAGTGGCGCGGGTGTTGCCGTTCGTGCGCGCCGATGACACTGCTGCGGTGGCCGCAGTGGTGTCGGGTCTGGTCGGGGCGGGTGTGGGTGTGGAGTATCTGGCCTGGCGGGCTGCGGTGGATTTGCCTGCGGTGTCGGAGGTTATCGCAGACCCGTCGATCATGGCGTGGAACACCGCGCGCCCGGATCAGGTGTGGGCGGTGTTGTCGGCGGTGGTGGCCTGGGCTGCTGACAGGGGCACTCGTGAGGCGTGGGCGGCGGCGTGGGGGCCGTTGGCTGCGGCTGCCGCTGGTGGTGCACCCGATGTGGCTGGTGCTGCGGCGCGGGATTTGAACCGGGTGAGTCCTGCGGGGGCCAATGTTCCTGCTGTCGCGCGGGGCTTTCGTGAGTTGCTGGTTGCGGCGGGTTTGGACAGCGAGCGTGTGGCATGAGCGCGGCGGTGCGGGTTCGGGCGTTGGCCGGTGATGAGTGGCGGCTGTTGCGGTTGGCGCGGATGGCGGCGGTGGAGGCGATGCCGTACTTCGGTCGGGCGTTGTTCGCGTTGGTGCCTGTGGCCGCAGAGGGATTGGGCACCTTTGCTGTTGACCGTCATTTTCGGGTGTATGTCGATCCGGTGATGTTTGGTGGCCGGTGGAGCATCGCTGAGGCTGGTGCGGTGCTGTTGCATGAGGTCGGCCATGTGTTACGCGATCACGGCGCGCGTGGGGATGGGGTGGACATGCCGGTTGACCGGATGATGTGGAATCTGGCTGCCGACGCCGAAATCAACGATGACCTATTGGCTGCGGGACTCGGTCTACCGGGGGGTGCGGTGACCCCGGCTGAGCTGGGCTGCGCTGCGGGGTTGTCGGCTGAGACTTACTACCGCCATCTGGTGCCGCCCGGTGAGGACCGCGCTGACGCCGGCGGTGGGAACGGGTGCGACGCCGGAACGGGCTGCGGTTCGGGCTCTGGTGACTGTGCGCCAGCGTGGGAGTTGCCGGAATCGGCGGACCTGGGTAGTGGGCGCGGATTAGACTGTGCTGCCGCTAGTTTAGTGCGTAGCGCGGTCGCGCAGGCGGTGTGTGAGTCGGTTAGCCGCGCCGGTGGTGCGGGGCGGGGGACCGTTCCGGCTGGGGTGGCGTTGTGGGCGCAGCGGCAGCTTGCGCCTGCGGTGGTGCCGTGGCAGAAGGTGCTGCGTGCTGCGGTGCGTCGTCCGGTGGCCGAACAGGCTGGGCAGGTGACGCATTCGTGGCGCAGGCCCAACCGGCGCGCCCCGGCGGGTTTGTTGTTGCCGGTGCTTCGCGCGCCCAAGGTTGTAGTGGATCTGATCATCGACACGTCGGCGTCGATGGGTGCCGATGATTTGGGTGAGGCGTTGGGGCAGACGCGGGCGGTGTTGCGTCAGTCCGGTGTGGCGTTGGCGCGGGTGACCTGTTGTGATGCTGCGGCCAGTGCGCCCCGAGTGGTGCGTTCGGTGCGTGATGTGCAGTTGAGTGGTGGTGGTGGCACTGATCTGCGGGTGGGTATCGAAGCGGTGCTGGCGGCGCGCCCACCGGCCGATGTCGTGGTTGCGTTTTCCGATGGGGGTACGCCGTGGCCTGCGCGGCGGCTGCGGGTGCCGCTGGTGGTGGCGTTGATCGGTGAGCATGCGGTGGATACGGCTCCGGGGTGGGCGACAACGGTGCGGGTCGGCGCGGGGCGGGTGGCGTTGTGAGCGGCGATGTTGAGCGCGGCGATTGTGCGGCTGCGGGTTTTGTTGGCTGGGCGAATGCAGTGCTGGCCGGAAGCGGTTGGGATGCGGCCACGGTGGGTGATGTCGCGCGGAGTTCGCGTGACGATGTGCTCACCGCAGCTCTAGCCGATGGGTTGGGTGCAGCGGCGTGGGCACGGGAACGGAGGCAGCGGTAATGAGTGGGGTGTTGTTCGATCTGGGGTTGCGGGTTCGTGCGCGGCAGTGGGGTGCACCGGTGCCTCGGCTGCTGCACAATCCGTCGCCGTCGCGGCTGGTGCGGGTGGCTGTGGCGGCGCGGCTGCGGGGCCGGGGCACTCGGGTGTGGGCGATGGGTCCAGATGCGTTGGTGCACAGCGGGACCGGAGCTGCGGGGTTGGCGGCGCTAGCGCGTGCGGCAGGTTGCGCTGACGGTGATCTGCGGGGCGGGGCGACCGCCTTGGTGGACAACGCGGGCACGTTGCGGGTGCTCGCTGCGCTGGCGGCGGCGCACGCTGACCCGAGCCGATGCGCGGATCTGGCGACGGCGGCGGGGTCGAGTTTGGCCGGGTGGTGGGCCGAGCGGTCAGCGCACCCTGGTACGAGCGCGGTGACTGATCTGCTGGTCAGTTCGCGGCAGCAGATGGTGTTGGGCGTGCGGCCCGGTGAGGATACTGCGGGGTTGTGGCGGCAGGCTCTGGGGGTTTGTGACGACGGGCTGGGCGGGTTCGGGGCGTGGTGGTCCGTGCTGGCTTCTGCGCCGACGTTGCCGGGATTAGAGTTGCAGGTCGCTGATGACGATTGGCTTCTTGGCGTGCACCAGGACGCGTTGCGTCAGCGCCGTAGCTGGGACATGGGTGAGTCGCTATCGTTGGCGGCGGCGCGGCTGCGGACCCGGTGTGATGCTACTGAGTTGTATGAGGCTGCGCTGCTGGGTGATCCGATGTGGCGGGCGCGGGGCGTGCATACCGGCCATGTGTGCCACGGCGTCGTCGTTACCGGGGCAAAAGACGGGACTGGTGCGGGACCGGTCATGGTGGCATCGCAGCGGCTGGATACTCGGCTCAAGCCCGGTTCAGCGGTGTGGGGTTGGCCCGGTGACCCCATCACTGAGCGCCCGCCTGCTGATGCGGTGTTTGCCGGTGAAGTGGCGGCGACGGCGGTCGTGGACGGCGAGTTGCGGATCAGCATTGGCGGGTTGCGCCGCAGCGGGTACAGGCCCGCTGCGGGGGAGACGGTGACAGTGCTTGGCGCGCCGCCGAATCCGGCAACCATCCGTTCGGGCCGGGTGGTGCGGTCTCGGCTTTACAAGCGGCGTTTCTCGTGGTTGTCGCAGGGGCACAAGCCGGTGGCGTCGCGCCGCGATGTGCCGCTGGCCGTGCTGATCGCTGCTGCCGACGAACTTGGGTCGGGACACCAGTCTGAGGGTGGTGCGTGATGCGCACGATGCCGCAGAACCTGGTGCGCCAGCGTACACAGCAGCGATCGGTGCCGTCTACGACTACAGGTTCGGCCGTCGGACGGGTGCCGCTGTCGGTCGGGTCGGGCTGGCCGGGAGCGGAATTGATGGACACACCCATGCTGGCGCGGATTCTGTTGGCGGTCTGGCGAAATGATCCCTGCGTATGCATTCCGGCGTGTCCGGGAGCTGGTAAGTCGCGGCTGGTGTCGCGGCTTGCGCCGGCGCTCGCGGAGCGCGCCGGGTTACGGGTCGCTGTGGCAGCCCAAACCCGTGAGCAGGCACTGGAATTGGCGAGGCGCATCACGGCAATCTCGCAGCGGGCAGCGCTGATCGTCTCGGCGGCGCAGCGCCGTCGTGGCGCCTCCGGGATGGGGGTGCCCACGGTCGGTGGGCGTGACGTGCGATGGCGGCACACAAGCGGGGGGGAAATCCTGATCGGAACGGCGGCGCGCTGGCTGTATGTCAACCCGGACACCACACAGGCTGACGTTCTCGTGGTGGACGAGGCATGGCAGTGCACGTATGCAGATTTGGGTGCGCTGGGCGCGCTGGCGCCCCAGGTGGTATGCGTGGGTGACCCCGGCCAGATCGCCCCGGTGGTCACCGGATCGACCGCGCGCTGGGAGGGGCAGGCCAGTGGTCCGCACCAGCCAGCCCCCGCAGCGCTCATCGCCGCGCACGGCGATGAAGCCGTTACTGTGCACGAACTGACGAACTCATGGCGGCTGGGGCCTGCTACGTGTGCGCTGCTGTCGCGGCATTTCTACCCCACTATGCCGTTTTCGTCGCGCCGACCCGACGAAGCGGTGATAGATCCGCATGGTTGCGTGCTACCTGAAATCGACTGCCGCCGTGTTGATGTGAGACACGGCCCGAATGATCCCATGTTGCTGGAGGCGGTGGCTCAGCGAGTCCGGGAGTTGATCGGGCACAGTTGCCGCCGTCAGGGGACCGCGCGGCGACTGTCGGGTGCAGACGTCGCTGTGGTGGTGCCTCACGTGGCGCAGGCCGGGGCGGTGCGCGCCTTGCTAGCTGGTGTGCCCGACGTGTTGGTAGGGACGGCGAACAGTTTGCAGGGGCTTGAACGCGCCGCCGTGGTGGCGGTGCACCCGTTGGCGGGATACCGCAGTGCGGAGGCTTTCGCACTGGATCGCGGACGCATGTGCGTCACCTTGTCTCGGCACCGCGCGCACCTGACGCTACTTGCTGATTGCGCTACTGCACCGATGCTGACGGAGTTGGCAAAGACAGATGCAGAAGCCGAGCACGCCCTGGCGGTGTTGGCAGCGCTCTAAACGGGTGGGTGGTTGGGCCGCCGCCGCCACCCTTCATGTGGGCGCCGCAGGCCGAAGCGCAAGGGCCAAGCCCCCCTAGCGTCTAGCCTTGCCCCTCATACGGGCGGGGACAAGGCTAGAACAGGATGGTCGCGACTCTGATTGTGAGACAGCAGGTTTGATGGCGTATTTGTCGGTGGGTGGGTGTATTTTTGGAATGTCGGTAAGGACGCCGTTGGGGTGTTCTACAGGTCGGAATTGAGGTCCGTGATGTTCGATGTTGAGGCTGTTTCGGAGTTGATCGAAAGCGTGGCGCCGGTATTGGGGTTTGTCCCGGAGCGCTCGTTGGTGGTGATGCCTGCCGTTGCTGGGGCAGGTGCTGTGATGCGTGTCGATCTGGACATGATTAGCAGAGCGGGCGCGCTGGGCGAGATTGCGGCTGTAGCGGCTGCTGGGGTGCCGTTGGTGGCGTTGTTTGTTTCCGAGGATGGCGCGAACTGTGCGCTCTGCGAAAAGGAGTTTGCGGCTACGGCGGCAGCGTTGGCCGAGGTGTTGTGTCGTTGTGCCGGAAAGCTGGTGGCCGCGTACGTGGTGGATCGTTTGACTGAGGGCGGTCGTTGGCGGTGCCTTGATCGGGGCGGGGTCGGTGGAGTCTTGGGTGACCCGGCGGAGTCAAAGTGGGGTATCGCTGCGGCGGTGTCAGGGCGGTACATTTTCGGGTCGCGCCGCGAGATCGAGGAGCTGGTGACAGTCGACGCCGGTCGGGTAGCGCACTTCGAGGTGCTGCTTGGCAACGTCGGCCCTGATGGCGTGGGTGTTGCCGAGGCTATAGCTGTGGCTCGACGCGTAGCGCGCGGGTTTTTGGTCGCCGAGGGGGAATTGGCACAGGTTGCCGCCATGCTGGTAGATCGGTCGGCGCGCGATGCCATGGCGGCGTTGGCTGCGTCGGCTGCCTCGGATGAGATGGAGGCGCTGTGGTGGGCGTTGGTGCGTTCGCTGCCGGGCCGCTGGAGGGTCGAGGCACTAGTGCTGTTAGCGGTGAGCGTGTATGTGCGTGGCGATGGTGTCCTGGCGCGCGTGGCGTTGGACGCCGCTTTGGAAGTGGATTCATCGCACACCCTGGCGAGACTGCTGGACAGGGCATTAACCGCTGGCATTGAGCCAAGTGAGATTCGAGTGGTGGCAACGGAGATGTTGTCTTCGGCGGGTCTGGTCAATGGTGAGCCATTGGCTAAGTTCGTCGATGCGGCGATGGACGGAACGTGGTGATGGTGGATATTCCAGCGAGCATCGCGGAGGCGTCGGCGTGCTTGCGCGCCGATTTGAGTCGTATCCATGTGATGCATGGGTGTGATGAGAGGTGTCCGGATGACTGTGAGCGAAGCGACTACAGCGAAGCGGCCTATCGCTCTCATGACGAGCGCAACGCCGACGTACGTGAAGATATCGAACACTCAGCCGTGGAACTACTGGACGCGGTGACGGAATGGTTTGGGACAGACACCCGGCCCGACGGACGTCGGCGGCGGGTGTGTCGTGTCGAGGTGTCGCTGGGATGTCGGGGTGGGGCGGTGAACGCCCCATCCCCTCATTCCGTGTACGTTGTGCTTAGTTGATGAATTGCGGGTTTTCAGCGGTAACGCTTGAAAAGAATTGTAGTGCAGAAGCATTCAGAGATGCGGTAAAGATCCTCGGTTGCTCAGCAACCGAGGATCCGGTAATGTTTAATTATGGTGCAGCACAATGGATATCACGGCTACGGCGAAGCCGATTAGGCTGAGCTACGAAATAGGCTGTGCGGCAACAGAAGTCAGCATTAGGGCGGAGCTCGGCGAAGCCGAGCGAATAATGCCCACCGACAACGGTAATCATAAGTGGCACAACAGAAATAGAGTGCAGCAGGTTTAGCCGGCGCTCCGCGCCGGCGGTTGCCGTGCCCGGCGCCCCGCGCCGGGCAGTCTCCCATCGGCCGAAGGCCGGGGGGGGG